>NZ_JBFBJY010000034.1:0-83783 GCF_040702125.1 Kitasatospora sp. NPDC085895
CCCGCCGCGCTCAGCCGGCAGGTCGGGTCGGCCGGGGTCGGTCGGGCCGGTCGGGTCGGGCACGGTCGGGGGTGGTCAGGCGCCCACGTACGCGGCGAGGTGCTCGCCGGTGAGGGTCGAGCGGGCGGCGACCAGGTCGGCCGGCGTGCCCTCGAAGACGATCCGGCCGCCGTCGTGGCCGGCCCCCGGGCCGAGGTCGATGATCCAGTCGGCGTGCGCCATCACCGCCTGGTGGTGCTCGATGACGACGACGGACTTGCCGGACTCGACCAGCCGGTCGAGCAGCCCGAGCAGCTGCTCCACGTCGGCGAGGTGCAGGCCGGTGGTCGGCTCGTCGAGGACGTAGACGCCGCCCTTCTCCGCCATGTGGGTGGCCAGCTTCAGCCGCTGCCGCTCGCCGCCCGACAGCGTGGTCAGCGGCTGGCCGATGGCCAGGTAGCCGAGGCCGACGTCGGCGAGCCGCTGGAGGATCCGGTGCGCGGCCGGGGTGCGCGCCTCACCCGCGCCGAAGAACTCCTCGGCCTCGGTCACCGGCATCGCCAGCACCTCGCTGATGTCCCGGCCGCCGAGCCGGTACTCCAGCACCGAGGCGTCGAACCGCCGGCCCCCGCAGTCCTCGCAGGTGCTGGACACGCCGGCCATCATCGCCAGGTCCGTGTAGACGACCCCGGCGCCGTTGCAGGTCGGGCAGGCGCCCTCGGAGTTGGCGCTGAACAGCGCCGGCTTCACGCCGTTCGCCTGGGCGAAGGCCTTGCGGATCGGGTCGAGCAGCCCGGTGTACGTCGCCGGGTTGCTCCGCCGGGAGCCGCGGATCGGCGTCTGGTCGACCGCGACCACCCCGTCCGCCCCGGGAGTCCGCCCCGAGAACAGGGACCCGCGGACCAGCGAGCTCTTGCCCGAACCCGCCACACCGGTGATCACCGTCAGCACCCCGAGCGGCACGTCCACGTCGACGTCGCGCAGGTTGTGCGTCGACGCGCCGCGGATCTCCAGCCTGCCGCTGGGCGTCCGGAAGTCCTTCTTGAGCGCGGCCCGGTCGTCGAAGTGCCGGCCGGTGACGGTGCCGCTGGCCCGCAGGCCGTCCAGGGTGCCCTCGAAGCAGACGCTGCCGCCCGCCGTGCCGGCGCCCGGGCCGAGGTCCACGACGTGGTCGGCGATCGCGATCGTCTCCGGCTTGTGCTCGACGACGAGCACCGTGTTGCCCTTGTCCCGCAGCCGCAGCAGCAGCTCGTTCATCCGCTGGATGTCGTGCGGGTGCAGGCCCGCGGTGGGCTCGTCGAAGACGTAGGTGACGTCGGTCAGCGCCGAGCCGAGGTGGCGGATCATCTTGACCCGCTGCGCCTCGCCGCCGGACAGCGTGCCGGCCGCCCGGTCGAGCGAGAGGTAGCCGAGCCCGATCTCCACGAAGGAGTCGAGGGTCCGCTGCAGCGAGGCCAGCAGCGGCGCCACCGAGGGCTCGGCGAGGCCGCGGACCCACTCGGCGAGGTCGCGGATCTCCATCGCGCAGGCGTCGGCGATGCTGATCCGCCCGATCTTCGACGCCCGGGCGCCCTCGCTCAGCCGGGATCCCCCGCACTCGGGACAGGTCGTGAAGGTGACCGCGCGGTCCACGAACTCCCGGACGTGCGGCTGCATCCCCTCCCGGTCCTTGGAGAGCATCGACTTCTGGATCCGCGGGATCAGGCCCTCGTAGGTCATGTTGATCCCGGCGATCTTCATCCTGACCGGCTCGTGGTGCAGGAAGTCGTGCAACTCCTTCGCCGTGTAGTCGCGGATCGGCTTCTCGGGGTCGTAGAAGCCCGACTCGCTGTACAGCCGGTAGTTCCAGCCGCCGGCCTTGTAGCCGGGCACGGTGATCGCGCCACCGGCGAGCGACCTGGCCTCGTCGTACAGCTCCGCGTGGTCGATGTCGGTGACCGAGCCGCGGCCCTCGCAGCCCGGACACATGCCGCCGGTGCGGTCGAAGGTCGCCTTCACCGTCTTCCGGTCGCCGCGCTCGACGGTGATCGCCCCGCTCGCCCGGACGGACGGCACGTTGAAGGCGTACGCGCTGGGCGGGCCGATGTGCGGCTCGCCCAGCCGGCTGAACAGGATCCGCAGCATCGCGTTGGCGTCGGTGGCGGTGCCGACCGTGGAGCGGGGGTCGGCGCCCATCCGCTGCTGGTCGACGGTGATCACGGTGGTCAGCCCCTCGAGGACGTCGACCTCGGGCCGCGCCGGTGTCGGCATGAAACCCTGCACGAAGGCGCTGTAGGTCTCGTTGATCAGCCGCTGCGACTCGGCCGCGATGGTGTCGAACACCAGCGAGCTCTTGCCCGAGCCGGAGACGCCCGTGAACACCGTCAGCCGGCGCTTCGGGATCTCGATGCTGACGTCCTTGAGGTTGTTCTCGCGCGCGCCGTGCACGCGGATCACGTGGTGGCTGTCGGCACCGTGCATGGTGGGCGGCTGCCCGTCCGTCCCCGTGGCCCTGCTCATCGTCTCTCCGTCCGTCCGTCCGTCGGGCGGGCCGCGTCCGCGGTCACCGCCGGCCTTGCCCGGTCCGATCCAACCAGCCCGGGCGCTGCGCCCGGTGCACTTCCGCCGATGCGGCCGCGGCCCGTCCGCCACCCGGTGGGGCGGGGTCGGGCCGCGGCCGCGGACGGCTCAGCCGGTCTGGTTGAAACGGACCAGGTTGCCCGCGGGGTCGCGGAAGGCGCAGTCGCGCAGGCCGTACGGCTGGTCGGTCGGCTCCTGGACGAACTCGGCGCCGCCCGCCTTCAGCTTGTCGAAGACGCCGTCCAGGTCGGCGGTGGCCAGGGTGATCCGGGCGTAGGTGCCCTTGGCCATCATCTCGGTGATGGTGCGGCGCTCGTCCTCGGTGATGCCCGGGTCCATGCCGGGCGGCTCCAGGACGATCGACACGCCGGGCTGCTCCGCCGGGCCGACGGTGATCCACCGCATCGCACCGTTGCCGACGTCGTTGCGGACCTCGAAGCCGAGGAGGTCGCGGTAGAAGGCCAGCGAGGCCTCCGGGTCGGTGTGCGGGAGGAAGGTCCACTGAATGGTGATGTCCATGGCCGTCACGCTAGCCACGCAGCGGTGAGCAGGGCTTCTCCATTCCTGACCGGTCCGCGGCGCCCGCCGGCGGGCGCCGCGGTGCGGGATCGCCGTCCGCCCGGAGGCCGCCGACTCGTCCGCCCCTGCTGGAGCGTGCCGACCTCCGGCGATGTCGTCGACGACCGCTGCGTCAGAGGGCCCGGGCAGGGTGGCCGACAAGATCACGGCAGGCGGCGCCGGGGCTGCTCGGAGCGATCGGGGACGTGCCGGTGAGTCGGTGGACCGGGAAGCCGGAGGACGAACGGGCACGGTGGGTGCTCGACCCGTGGGCGGGGCTCGGCCCGTGGGCGGGGCTCGGCCCGCTCGGGTTCGGCATGAGCCCGCACCAGGTGGCCGCCGCGCTGGACGGTGAAGCGCCGGCCGCCCGCCGGGGGTGGTACCGGTGGTCGGGACACGGCGAGTGGCAGTGGAACCTGAGGGAGGAGCGGTTCGACGCGGCCGGGGCGACCGCCCACTACTGGTACCTGGAAGGCTTCCCCGCACGTGCGGCCGTGACCGTGCACGGGCGCACCGGGCCCCAGGTCGACCTGGAGGGCATCCGACTGATCGGCCGGCCGGTCTCCGAGGTCGACGCAGGGGTGATCCAGTACGTCGAGGACCGACGTACGGGCTTGCTGATCCATCCGGGCGGTCCGGGGCCGGAGGAGCTCAACATGTACGTCCGGGCCACCCGGGCCGGGGACACCGTCGTCAGCGGAGCCCGCCCACCCCGGTGCCCGCCGCGGCAGTCCGCGGCGGGGCACCGGCCACTCCGCCAAGGTGCCCGGATGACCGACACGGACCCCTTGGTGGCCGTCCTGGCCGGCCTCCTCGTCGACGTCGTCCGCCACCTCGACGGGTGCGAGGACGACGAGGTGGACCCGGACACCGCCGTGAAGCCGACGGAGGGTGTCGCCGCCGAACTGCTCCACCTGCCCGGGGAGCAGCGCACCCGGCTGCTGCGGACGACCGCCGACCTCGCGGAGGCCGAACCGGACCGGGCCCCGGCGGGAGTTCCTGCGGTCCTTCCCGTTCAGCTGCGGCCTGGTGCTCGAGGACGGCTGAACGGCCCGACCGCTCAGCCGCCCGCGGCGGCGGCCGCCGCGAGCAGGGTGTCCGCGGCCGCCGTGCGGGCGTACAGCACGGAGCGGCCGACGCGGTGGGCCGTGGTCAGACCTGCGGTGCGCAGCGCGGTCAGGTTCTCGGAGACCGCGGCCGGCGACAGGGCGGTGCGGCGGGCCAGTTCGGTGGTCGAGGCGGGGGAGTCCAGCTCCGCCAGCAGCCGGGCCCGGGTACGGCCCAGCACGGCCGCCAGCGCCTCGCCCCCGTCCCCGGACGGCGCCTCCCAGAGCGAGCCGATCCCCCGGGCGGGGTAGGCGAGTTGCGGCGGGTCCGGCGGGGAGACCCGGGTGAACGGGACCGGACCGGTGAAGACCGACGGGATCAGCAGCAGCCCCCGGCCCGCCGTCGGCCGGGAGAGCGCGCTCGACCGGCGCAGCAGCCGCAGGGTGTCCTCGTCCCACCGCACCGAGGCGTGCAGACCGCCCAGCAGGTGCGCCGCGCCGCGCTCCGCGACCTGCCGCGCCCGGTGCGCCACGTCCGCGTCCAGCACGGCCCGGATCCGCGCCCAGTACGGCGCGAGCGCCAACTCCCAGTACAGCCGCACCTCCTCGGCCACCCCGGCGAGCCGGGCCTCCGGCCGGGCGTACAGCGCCTCCGTGCGCGGGCCCAGCCCGCCCTGCTCGCGCCGCAGCCGGTCCAGGTCGCGGCGGACCCGCTCCGGCGGGGTCGCCAGGATGCCGTCCACCTCCTCGGCGAGCTCGGCGATCGGCGCCGCGGGCGTCGGATTGAGGAAGTCCGGCACGTAGCCCGACGGCGGCACCAACTCGGCGAGGCGGCCCCGGTCCAGACCCGCCGCCGCCAGCCGCGGCCGCACCTGCTCGGCCCACCGCCGGTGCACCGGATGCTCCACCCCCGACCGCAGCAGCCGCAGACTCGGCCCCACCTCCCACATCGGCGACACGGCGAACCGCATCTGCGCCAGGTCCCGCACCGAGAAGACCAGCTCCGCCACCCGCGCCCCCGCCCGGATTCGCCCCTGCCCGAATCAATGGCGGCCACTCTACGGCCCCGCCGATGATGCCGGACATGACCTCACAGACCATCACCCCGGCCGCGGCCGCGGCCGGCACCTGGGCCCTCGGCGACCTGACGGTCAACCGGCTCGGCTTCGGCGCCATGCGCCTGCCGCAGACCGGCCCCGCCCTGGTCCGCCGCGCCGTTCCCCGCGACCGCGAGCAGGCGATCGCCGTGCTGCGCCGCGCCGTCGACCTCGGCGTCGACCACATCGACACCGCGGCCTTCTACTTCTCGCCGCTGCGGTCCGCCAACGAGCTGATCAACCGCGCCCTGGCGCCCTACCCCGACGACCTCGTCATCGCCACCAAGGTCGGCCCCGGCCGGGACCGTTCCGGCCGGTGGCTGCCGCACGCCACCCCCGAGCAACTGCGCGGCCAGGTCGAGGAGAACCTGCGCCAGCTCGGCCGCGACCACCTGGACCTGGTCAACCTGCGGGTCGTCGGCACCGCCCCGGTCGCCGACCGCTTCGGCGCCCTCGCCGAACTCCGCGAGGCCGGCCTGATCCGCCACCTCGGTCTCTCCAACGTCACCGCCGAGCACCTCGCCGAGGCCGCGGCGATCGCCCCGGTCGTCTGCGTGCAGAACCCCTACGGCATCGGCAGCCCGCCCGAGCAGGAGGCGCTGCTCCGCGCCTGCGGCGAGCGGGGCACCGCCTTCGTGCCGTTCTACGCGATCGCCGGCCCCGGACGGCAGGCGGGGAGCACCGGGGAGGAACCGCCGGAGGTGCTCGCGGTCGCCCGCCGCCACGGCGTGAGCCCCGCCCAGGTCCGGATCGCCTGGACGCTGCACCGCGGCCCGCACGTGCTCGCCATCCCCGGCACCGGCGACCCGGACCACCTGACCGCCAACGTGGCGGCCGCCGCCCTCCGGCTCACCGCCGATGACCTGGCCGTCCTCGGTGCGCTGCACCACCGGGCGGGCTGAGCCGTGCCGGGCCCCGGCCGGGCACGGGTGGCAGGATGCTTGCGACAGCCGTCGTTCGGGCCACCCGTGGGGGAACGGACGACCGGTGGCCGCGGAGTGCGCAGGAGGAGGCCCGATGGGGCGGAGGAACCACCAGGTCGCGGTGCTCGTGCTGGAGGGCGCGAAGCCGCTCGACGTGGGCATCCCCGCCCAGGTGTTCTCCAACCGGCCGAGCATGCCCTACGACGTGCGGGTCTGCGGAGCCGCACCGGGGCTGGTGACCGGCGGCGACGGCCTCTCGTACCACGTGGCGGACGGCCTGGAAGCCTTCGAGCAGGCCGACACCGTCTTCATCCCCGGCTACCGCGAGCCGGCCACCACCGAACCGCCGGCCGAGGTCGTCGCCGCACTCACCGCCGCCCACGCCCGCGGCACCCGCCTCGCCGCGATCTCGACCGGCGCCTTCGCCCTCGCCGCGACCGGACTCCTCGACGGCAAGCGGGCCACCACCCACTGGCACTACACCCGGGCCCTCGCCGAACGGCACCCGCTGGTACGGGTCGACGCCAACGTGCTGTTCGTCGACGAGGGCGACGTGCTCACCTCCGCGGGTGCCGCCTCCGGCATCGACCTGTGCCTGCACCTGCTCCGCCGCGACCACGGCGTGGGGCTCTCCAACCACGTGGCGCGGCGGCTGGTGGCGGCGCCCTACCGCAGCGGCGGGCAGGCGCAGTACGTGCCTCGGAGCGTCCCCGAGCCGCTCGGCGACCTCTTCGCGGACACCCGGGAGTGGGCCCTCGCCCACCTCGCCGAACCGCTGACCCTGGAGGACCTGGCCCGCAACGCCAAGGTCTCCGGGCGCACCTTCTCCCGGCGGTTCGTGGAGGACACCGGCTACACGCCGATGCAGTGGGTGCTGCGGGCCCGCGTCGACCTGGCACGCGAGCTGCTCGAACGCACCGACCTCGGCGTGGAACAGATCGCCGACCGGGTCGGCCTCGGCACCGGCGCCAACCTGCGCCTGCACTTCCACCGGATCCTCGGCACCTCCCCGACGGAGTACCGCCACACCTTCTCGGCCTGACGGCCGGATCCGGGCCCCTGACGGGTGCTCCGTCGGGGCCCGCCGGGCGGGGTGGCGGGATCCTTGCGAGCGTTGGCGAAGGATCTGGCGAGATCCTTGCGCACGCTGTCATCCGGGCCACTGTCTGCCGGGCGCCGGGATGCCGACCATGGATGGCGGGACGACACGAGAGGAACCTCCATGACCCGCATCGCCGTCAACGGATTCGGCCGCATCGGACGCAACACCCTGCGCGCCCTGCTGGAGCGCGACAGCAAGCTGGAGGTCGTCGCCATCAACGACCTCACCGCCCCGGACGCGCTCGCCCACCTGCTCAAGTACGACAGCGCGCTCGGCCGGCTCGGCCGCTCCGTCGAGATCGACGGCACCGACCTGGTCGTCGACGGCCGCCGCATCAAGGTGCTCGCCGAGCGCGAGCCGGCCAACCTGCCGTGGGCCGAGCTCGGCGTCGACATCGTGCTGGAGGCCACCGGCCGCTTCACCGCCGCGGACGCCGCCCGCGCCCACATCACGGCCGGCGCCCGGCGCGTGCTGGTCAGCGCCCCCTCCGACGGCGCCGACGTCACCCTCGCCTACGGCGTGAACACCGACGCGTACGACCCCGCCCGGCACGTGATCGTCTCGAACGCCTCGTGCACCACCAACGCGCTCGCCCCGCTGGCCTCCGTCCTGGACGACCTGGCCGGCATCGAGCACGGCTTCATGACCACCGTGCACGCCTACACCCAGGAGCAGAACCTCCAGGACGGCCCGCACCGCGACCTGCGCCGCGCCCGCGCCGCCGGCGTGAACATCGTGCCGACCACCACCGGCGCCGCGAAGGCCATCGGCCTGGTGCTGCCGCAGCTCGACGGCAAGCTGTCGGGCGACTCGATCCGGGTGCCCGTCCCGGTCGGCTCGATCGTGGAGCTGAACACCACGGTCTCCCGCGAGGTCACCCGCGAGGAGGTGCTCGCCGCCTACCGCGCCGCCGCGGACGGCCCGCTCAAGGGCATCCTCGACTACGCCGACGAGCCGCTGGTCTCCGGCGACATCACCGGCCAGCCCGCCTCGTCCATCTTCGACGCCGCCCTCACCCGGGTCGACGGCAAGCACGTCAAGGTGGTCGCCTGGTACGACAACGAGTGGGGCTTCTCCAACCGCGTCATCGACACCCTCGAACTGCTCGCGGAGAACTGAGCACCCGCCACGTGCGACCGCGCCCGACGGCGCGACCGGGTCCGCCCGGCCGCGCCGTCGGGCGCGTCGTTTTCCCGCGGGCGTGCCGCGGGTCAGGTCAGGGTGATCCGGATGCCGACCGTGCCGCGGTCGCCGCGGCGGACCCGGCTGCCGAGCAGGGTGAGCACGCCGAGCAGGCCGTACTTCTGCCGCAGCAGGGTGCGGTAGGCGGCGGTCCTCTCGGGCGGGCAGATCTCGGCGGTGCCGGGCACCTGCTCGCCGGTCGGCCTGCCGCGGACGTCGCACGGGCCGACCAGCACGTCCGCCCGGTTGCGGATCCGGCGGACCTTCCAGGAGTCGGAGACCGTCCAGACGCCCAGCGCGTCGCCGTCCCGCACCACCCACACCGGGGTGGGGACCGCCGTGCCGTCCTTCTTGAAGGTGGTGACCAGCAGGTAGCTGCCTGCGGCGAGGCGGACGAGGCGTTCGAGCCGGTCGTCGGGCGTGGCGTTCATGCCGCGCAGTCTAGGGCTTGCCCGACCCCCCGGTGGATCACGGTCCGCCGTGGATCACGGTGCGTCGTGCGGTGCCCGGTCGCCGGCCTCCGGGCCGTCCTCGGGCAGCACGCCGGCCGTCGGCTCGGAGCGGCGCGGGCCGGGCACCCGGCCGAGGGCCGAGCGGGTGGCGCCGATGCCGGTCTCGTGGTCCCACACGTGGGTGCAGCCGGGGCACTGCAGGTGGAGCAGGCTCCCGGTGTTGGAGATCAGGTAGCGCCAGTGCTCGGAGCAGGAGCGGCGCTCCCCGCAGGGCGCGCAGTCGCGGGCGTCGTCGCAGTTGGGGCAGGCGATCCACGCGCGGCGACCGACGTCGGCCTGCGGGTCAACGGGCAGCATCGGTCCGCTCCTCCACGGGCAGCACGCCCGCCGTGACGAGGTCGTCGTAGAGCCGCTGCTGCTCGGCGTCCAGGCCGGAGTAGAGCAGGGCGTGGGCCTCGGCCTCGCGGCGCTCCTCCTCGGCGATGTCCCGGATGGGCCCGAGCGAGGCGGCCGCCAGCGACCGGCGGCGGATCTCGTCGGCGGTGACGTCGAAGACGAAGGCCGTCGACGGCTCGGGGCGGTCGGCGTCCTCGGTGCGGTGGTGCGACTGCGGAGACATGCCAGCAGAACTTAGGTAACCCTTCCTTCGCTGTCAAGGTGATGTGCGCAACCCGTTCACCAGCTGAGATGCTTCCGAGACAAGGGCCGTCCGTGGGCGAAGTTCCCGCCCGGGAGCCATGCTGGCCGGCGGTCCGTCATGCCGCGGTCCGGGCGCCGGGACTGAGGGCCCGTCGGCGCTGTGGACCGGGTCTGTCTTCCGGGGGAGCCGGGCCGGCGCCCGGTCCGTCCAGCGGCGTACACCTGGCGGACGAGGCGGAGGGGGTGGGATTCCTCATGCGGGCGGACGGACCGGCCGCGTGCCGCGCCTAGGGTGGTGGACATGGCAGAGCTGGGGGACCTCGTAGGACGGACCGCCGACCGGCTGGCGGAGCAGCAGGTCGGCGCGGTGGTGGTCGGCCTCGCGGACGGCGCGGCGGAGATCCGCGGCGCCGGGCGGGCCGGCGGCGCGGTGTCCGGGCCGCCCGGCCCGGACACCCTCTTCGAGATCGGCTCGATCACCAAGGTCTTCACCGCCCTGCTGCTGGCCCGGACGGTGCTCGCCGGCGACGCCGCCCTGGAGGAGCCGCTCGCCGGCCTGCTGCCCGGCTGCACCGTCCCCGGCCGCGGCGGCCGGCGGATCACCCTCCAGCACCTGGCCACCCACACCTCCGGCCTGCCGCGCCTGCCCAAGGGCATGCTGCTGCCCGCCCTGTTCAACCCGCGGGCCGCGGACCCGTACGCCGGCTGCACCGCCGACCGGCTGCTCGACGGGCTCGCCCGGACGAAGCTCCGCTCGGTGCCCGGCCGCACCTTCCGGTACTCCAACCTCGGTGCCGGGCTCCTCGGCCTCGCCCTCGCCCGGCGCGCCGGCACCGACTACGAGCAGCTCGTCCGCCGCGAGGTCTGCCTGCCGCTCGGGCTCGCCGACACGGTCGTCACGCCCGGTGCCGACGGCGCCGGCCGGCTCGCCGGCGGCCACACCGCCAACCGCAGGCCCACCGCGCCGTGGCACCTCGCCGACCTGGCCGGCGCCGGCGGCCTGCGCTCCACCGGCAACGACCTCGCCGCCTTCCTGCGCGCCCAGCTCGGCGGGGCGCCCACCGACACCGCCGAGGCGATCGTCCTCACCCGGCAGGTGGAGCACCGCACCAGCCCGTTCTCCTGGACGCACCTCGGCTGGTCGGCGCACCGCCTGCACCCGCAGCAGGGCGGTCACCTACAGGTCTGGCACAACGGCCGCACCGGGGGCTTCGCCTCGTACGCCGGCTTCGACCCGGAGACCGGCACGGCCGTCGCCGTCCTCGGCAACACCGGCCGGTCCGTGGACGCCGCCGGCGCGGGCCTGCTGCGCACCCTGCAGGAGGCTGCCGCCGGCCGGGCGCGCGACGGTCAGTAGGTGTCGGTCCTGACGGAGTGCCAGGCGCCGCCCTGCACCGTGTGGACGGTGAGCTGCCGGTTGGTGGTGTCGCCGTAGTCGTCGAAGGAGACCGCCCCGGTCCTGCCGTCGAAGGAGACGCCCGCCATCGCCTCCGCCACCTTGGCCCGGGCGTCGGACGGCAGCGTGCCGCCGTTCGCGGCCACCGCGGACTTGACCGCCTCGATGACGGCCCAGGCCGCGTCGTACGCGTAGGCGCCGTACTGGCCGGCGTCCTCCGGGTAGCCGGCGGCCCGGTAGTCGTCGAGGAAGGCCGTCCCGCCGCCGAGCGCCTCCGTGGGCGCGCCCACCGAGGTGGCCAGGTCGCCCTCGGCCCGGCCGTTCAGTCGGGTGTACTCGGTGTCGAAGATGCCGTCGCCGCCCATCAGCGGCACCGTCGCGCCGCCCTCCTTGAGCTGCCGGGAGAGCGGCGCCGCGTCCGGGTACTCACCGCCGTAGTAGACCGCCTCGGCGCCGCTGGCGCGGACCTTCGCCGCCAGGGCGGTGTGGTCGTTGCTGCCCGGTTCCACGTGCTCCGAACCGACGACCGTGCCCCCGAGGGCGGCGACCTCGGCGGTGAACCCGTCGGCGAGCCCGGCGCCGTAGGTCTTCCGGTCGTCGATCACGAAGAACTTCGTCTTCTTCGCGACCTTGACGAGGTACCGGGCGGCGAACGGGCCCTGCAGGGCGTCCGTGGTGGTGGTGCGGTAGTACACGGGGTACGGGCGCGACTTGACGCCCTTCTGCCAGTCGCTGCCCAGGGTGAGCACCGGGTTGGTGTTGGCCGGCGAGACGTCCACCAGCCCGGCCGACGCGAACGAGGGCAGCATCGACTGGGCGACGCTGGAGTTCAGCGGACCGACCACGCCGAGCACCCGGTCGTCGGCGACGAGCGCATCGGCGTTCTGCCGGCCGGTCTGCGGCTGGGCCTGGTCGTCCAGCGCCTTCAGCTCGAAGGTGACACCCGGGACGTACGTCCGCCGGTTGGCCGTCCGCACGGCGAGGTCGGCCGAGTTCTTGATGCCGGTGCCGAAGCTCGCCAGGCCGCCGGTGAGCGGCGCGTCCACGCCGATCACCACGGTCGTGGTCGCCGTGTCGTTCGACGAGCTGCCGCCGTGGGCGCTGCCGCTGCCGCGGCCTGAGTCCGGCAGGAGGGTCCAGGTCAGGACGCCGCCGACGGCCAGGGTCGCGAGCGCCACCGCCAGCACGGTGGCCTTCCGGCCGATCGGCCGCCGCCCGGGCCGGTCGGCCGTCAGCTCCTCGATGCGGTGGCCCTCCAGGGGCCCGGTGGGCACCCCGTCCTCCGGCGTCCCGTCGGCGGCCGGCTGCGGCAGCCCGTCGGCCGGGGGAGCGGCGTACGGGTTGTCCGGCACCGGCCGGCCCTGCGGCACGTGCGGAAGGTGCGGTGGAACGGCCGGGGGGTCGGCGGGCGGCGCCGGGACGGGCGCAGCCGGCCCGACCTCCCCGGCGGGCCCGTCCGCAGGCCCTTCGGCGGGGGCTTCGGCGGGCCCTTCGACGGGCTGTTCCGCCGCCGGGGCCTGCGGCGGCGGGGGCGGCGGCTGCCGGTCGGCCGGGACGGGAACGGGATCCGGTGCGGTCGGCGTCCGCGGCGCGGGCGGCGCCGGATCCGGTGCGGGCCCGCCGCCCGCCGTGGTGTCGCCGCGCAGCACCGCCGCCACCAGCTCCTCGGCCTGCGCGACGGTCGCCCGCTCGGCCGGGTCCTTGGCGAGCAGCGCCTCCAGCACCGGGGCGAGCGGCCCGGCGAGCACGGGCGGCCGGTGCGGCCGGGTGAAGATGGCGATGGCGAGGGCGTGCAGGCCCTCGGCGTCGAACGGCGTCCGGCCCTCGACCGCGTGGTACAGCGTGGCGCCGAGCGCCCACAGGTCGTTGGCGGCGGTCGGCCGCTTGCCCTCCAGCTGCTCCGGCGGCATGTAGTGCGGGGTGCCGATGACCGTCCCGCTGTGGCTCAGCTTGGTGGTGGCGTCCGCGAGGTGCGCGATGCCGAAGTCGGTGAGGACGACCCGGTCCTTCGTCAGCAGCACGTTGTCCGGCTTGATGTCGCGGTGGACGATGCCGGCTCCGTGCGCCTCGGCGAGCGCGCCGAGCATCGCCGCCCCGATCTCGGCGACCCGGCGCACCGGCAGCGGACCCCGCTCGCGGATCTCGGCGGCGAGCGACCGGCCGCGGACGAACTCCATGACGATGGCCGGCGCGCCGTTGTGCTCGACCACGTCGTGGACGGTGATGATCCCCGGGTGGTTGAGGATGACCGCGGCCCGCGCCTCGCCGGTGAACCGCCGCAGCAGCACGGCGCGCTCGTCGTCCTGCAGCCCGGGCGGGAAGAGGATCTCCTTGACGGCGACCTCGCGGCCGAAGAGGTGCCGGTCCGTCCCGCGCCAGACGCGGCCCATGCCGCCCTGCCCGATCCGCTCGATCAGCTCGTACCGGCCGGCGATGAGTTCCGCGTCGTCCTGGGTCACGGCGGACACTCTAGGGGGCCCGGTGGCGGTGCCGGGAAGGGATCGCAGGAGCTGTGATCGATCTGCACCCGCACGTGCACGGACCTTCCTCGTGCCCTGGTCGGACGGTTCGGCACGGGTACCGCGGGCCCGGCCCGCCGGGGGACCGCCGGACCGTCCGCCGGGGCGGCCGCACCGCCGCCCGACGCCTGCCGGCCGACCTGTCGCGCTGACCCCGCCCTGCCGGGCGCGAGGGACACAGGGCCGGCCGTCGCGGTCGGCCCTGCGTGGGCCGGTCGACGCAAGTCGGCTGCAAGTGCCCTGCAACAGTGCTGCGGAGACTGGGTGTCATGACTTCGAACAACAACTCCGACTCCACCCTCCACCCCTACACCCGCGAGATGGCGATGATCCACCAGGTGTTCCGACGCGAGTCGCGCCTGCTGGCCGAACTCGTCCAGGACGTACGGCCCGGTGACACCGCACGGTCCCGGATCCTCGCCGAGCACTGGCGGCTGTACTCCATCGGCCTGCACGCCCACCACACCGGTGAGGACGAGATGCTCTGGCCGGTCCTGCTGCCCCACCTGGACCTCGATGCCGAGCAGGTCCTGGCGATGGAGGCGCAGCACCGTGAACTCTCCGACGGCATCGCCGAGGTCCAGCGGCTGGTGGACCGGTGGCAGGCCCGGGTCCTGCCCGAGGACCGCGACGAGCTCACCGAGGCGCTGCACAGGCACCACCGGCAGCTGTGCGCCCACCTCGACGAGGAGGAGCGGGAGGTCATGCCGCTGGTCGCGCTCCACGTGAACGAGGAGCAGTGGCACGCCGTCGGCGAGCGTGGCCTCGCCGAGACGCCCCGGAACCGGCTGATGATCGCCCTGGGCGCGATCCTGGAGGACACCTCGCCGGAGGAGCGCCGGGAGTTCCTCGCGCGGCTGCCGGTCCCGGCCCGGGTGCTCTGGAAGCTCCTCGGGCAGCGGCAGTACCGCCGCGAGATCGACCGGGTCCGCGGCCCGCGCACGACCGCCTGAGGTGCGTCCCGCGTCCGGCCGCCCGTCCGGGGCCGGCACTGTCCGTCCGACCCGCCCGTACCGATCGAGGAACCGCCACCCATGCGCATCGGATTCTCCGTCCCCCAGTTCGGCCCGTTCGCCGATCCCGACCGCACCGCCGTGATGTGCGCCGCACTCGAGACGCTGGGTTGCCACAGCCTCTGGGTGGCCGACCGGCTCCTGGCGCCGCTCGCCCCGCCCGACGGTTACCCCGGCGGGAAGACGATGCCCGTCAGGTACGCCACCCACCTCGACCCGCTGCTCGCCCTGGGGGTGGCCGCCGCCGCCACCGAGCGGGTGCGGCTCGGCAGCAGCACGCTCAACGCCCTGTGGCATCCGCCCGTGGTGCTCGCCCGAGCGCTGACGACCCTCGACCTGATCAGCCACGGACGTCTGGACGTCGGTCTCGGGCTGGGCTGGATGCGCGAGGAGTACGAGGCCGCCGGGGTGCCCTGGCGGGGTCGCGGCGAGCGGCTGGAGGAGACCCTCGACGTCCTCGACGCCGTCTGGCGGTCGGACACGGTGTCCCACACCGGCCCGCTGTGGACGGTCCCCGAGTCGACCGTCCTCCCCAAGCCCCGCCAGGGCCCGAGGCCGCCGGTCCTGCTGGGCGGGTTCACCCCGCCCGCCCTGGAGCGGGTCGGCAGGCGCGCGGACGGCTGGCTGGCGGCCTCGATGCCGCTGCCGTTCTTCGAGGCCCTGTGGGCGGTGGCCGCCGAGGCCGCCGAGCGGGCGGGGCGGGACCCGGCGGGGCTGCGCCGGGTGTTCCGGGTCAACCCGGAGGTCACCGAGGCCGAGGCCGGACCCGAGGAGACCCACCACCGCGGTACGGTGCGTCAGATCTGCGACCACCTCCGGGTGATGTGCGCGGCGGAGACCGACGAGGTGCTCGTCGACCTCCAGCTGACCACGGACTCGCCCGAGGAGTTCCTCGACCTGGCGGCGGCGTTCCTGGCCGAACTGGCCGGGCCGTCCCGGCCCCGGCAGCCCCTGCCGTGAGGACCGCCCGTCAGATGGGCGCCGGCGGCAGTCCGGCCAGGGCGGTCCGGGCGGCGTCCGCCCAGTGGGAGGAGTCCCAGGCGGCCGCCACCCGGACGGCTTCGAGGAAGTGGCGGCGGGCCTCCTCGGGGCGGCCCAGGAACCGGGCCAGTTCGCCCAGGGTCTGCGCGACGGGCCGGAGGACGATGCTGAGGGTGCTCGCGCCGCCCGCCAGGCCCTCGAGGGGCAGCAGCTCCCGGTAGACCTCGGCCGCCAGGGCCTCGTCCTCGAAGACGACGGCGGCCGCGCCCCGCAGCTCGGCCAGGACGGAGAACGCGAAGTCGCGTCGGAGCGGCACCCGTCGGCCGAGGACGTCGCGGGCCTCGCCGGGACGGCCCGCGTCCAGCAGCGCGAGCGCGGTGAGGGCTTCGTTGAGCGGCTGGTACTGCTCCCACACCGCGAGCAGTACGGGCAGCATCTCGGCGAGCCGTCCCTGCTGCAGCCGGATGCATCCGAGGCCCAGGGCGGCCAGCCCGTTGAGGTCCACGGCCCCGCGTGCCCGCAGCGCCTCCACCGCTTCTGCCATGGCCTGCTCCGCCTCGTCGAAGCGGCCCCGGGCCATGGCGACCATCGGATGCCGCAGCCTGGCCACCGCGAACGCACCCTGGAGCTCGTAGGTGCGGGCGATGTCGTCCGCGCGGCCGAGGCACCGCTCCATCTCCGCCGGGTCGTTGCGGCCGGCGGCCATCCGGGCCGCGGTGTAGGCGCTCATCCAGGAGTACTCGGGGCTGTCCTGGGAGTCGGCCAGCTCGGCGAGTTCCTGCTGGAGCTCCCGGTAGACGGCGGGTTCGAGGTCGCAGTCGACCCGGCGCAGCAGCGAGGCGAGCGCCAGGCCGTGCAGTCGGGGCTCGCCCACGGACCGGGCGAGCTCCACGGCCCGGCGCCCCACGGCCACGGCGCGCGGATCGGTGTCGTCGAGGGCGTCGGCGAGTTGGTCGAGGAGCAGGCACCGCTGACGGTCGGCCAGTCCCGGGCTCTCCAACAGCCTGCCGAGTTCCGCCACGGCCTGGGGGTCGGATGCCGCGTCGTACGCGCGGACGCGCCACGGCGTCGGTTCGGTCCACGTCGTGTAGGCGGCGGTCAGCAGGTCGGCCCGGTCCGCTGCACGGGCCACCGCGACGGCCTGCTGCTGCGCCTCGCGGGCGGGCACCACGGCCCCCATCCGGATCCGACAGTCCACCAGCTGACCCAGCAGCATGACCCGCAACAGGGCGGCGTCCTGGCCGGCGAAGGCGGCCGGATGATCGGTGAGGAGCCCGAGCGCCGCGTTCAGCAGGGCCTCGGCGTTCTGCGGGGCGTAGCGGCGCACCGCCTGCTCGCACGCCAGCCGGGCGTGGTGCACGGCGGGCCCGGCGTCGGCGGTCACGACCGCGGCCGCCTGCAGCAGGTGGTGGGCCGTGGCGGCGACGTCGTCCGAGCCGAGGGCGATCAGGCTCCTGCCCAACCGGGAGTGCATCCGGGCCAGCCGCAGCCGGGTGAGGTCGGCCTCCAGGGCGTCGCGTACGAGGGCGTGGCTGAAGCGGACCGTGCCGGGACGCGGCTCGGTGAGCAGCCCGGCGGTGACTCCCGCGTCCAAGGCGTCGAGGAGTTGCTCGCCGTCGCCGTCCGCGGCGTGGACGAGGAGGGCGACCTGGGCCTCGCGGCCGGCGACGGCCGCCAGCCGCAGCCCGGCCGTGACGGTCGGTGCGAGCAGGGCGAGCCGCCGCCGCAGTACGTCCTGGACTCCCTGCGGGACGCGGGCCAGCGCTTCCTGCTCGCCCTCACCGGCGAGCAGGAGCGAACTCTCGTGCAGGTGGAAGGGGTTCCCCCCGGCCCGTTCGGCCAGGGCCACCGCAGCCCGCTCGCTCATGCCGGCCGCGGTGCGCCGCAGCAGTTCCTTGGCCTGGGCGTCCGACAGGCCACCGAGTGCCATCCGGACGGGCGAGCAGGCGGCCAGGCGCGCCAGCGCTCCGGTCAGGTCACCCTCGCCGGTGCGGTACGAGCCCACCAACAGAAGGGGCACGTCGCGCAGTTGCTCGGCGCAGAGCAGGAAGAGCTCGATGCTCTCCTGGTCACCCCGGTGCAGGTCGTCCAGCACGACCAGCAGCGGCCGCCGACGCGCTATGTCGCGGAGCCAGCCGAGCAGCGCCCTGTGCAGACGGAAGCGCCGGGCCGGACTGCCGTCCGGCTGCTCGGAGTCGCTCTCGGTGCCCGGCGCCAGCAGCGGGGCGAGCTCGTCGGCGTACCGGCCGGGCGGCGCGGTCTCCGCCAGAGCCGGCAGCATGTCGAACCAGGCCCGGCCGGGCGGGGCGCCCTCGCTCTCCGGACACTGCCCGGACCCGGCCAGCCAGCCCTGCTGCGGCAGTTGGCGGACGGCCGCCTCCAGGAGACTCGACTTGCCGATGCCGGGCTCGCCGGAGACCAGGACCACCTGGGCCCGGCCGTCCCGTGCCCGGTCCGCAGCGGCGGCGAGCCCGGCCAACTCCTCGTCCCGGCCCAGGAGCCGGTCCGCCGCCAGGACGGTCGGCGTCCGGCGCCCGACGCTCGCCCCCGGAGTTTCCACCGTGGCCACGGCGGTGGACACCTCGGCCCGTACGGTGGCCGGGGCGGGCACGGTGGGGGCGCCGGTCGCCCGCCGAAGCACGTCCAGACGCTGGTGCAGCAGGGCCCCCTCCAGCTCCAGGAGAGCGGGCCCGGGCTCGACGCCGAGTTCCTCGCCGAGGACGCGCCGTGCCTGCCGCAGCGCGGCCAGGGCGTCACCCTGCCGGTCGCGCGCCCACAACGCCAGGGCGAGCAGCCGCCAGCCCTCCTCGTGCAACGGCTCCTCCCGGGTCAGCAGGAGCGTGTCGGCGAGTGCCTGTGCGGCCTGCCCGCTGCCCAGCCGT
Organism: Kitasatospora sp. NPDC085895; assembly: GCF_040702125.1. NCBI lineage: Bacteria > Bacillati > Actinomycetota > Actinomycetes > Kitasatosporales > Streptomycetaceae > Kitasatospora > Kitasatospora sp. NPDC085895. The sequence continues at coordinate 18,329 of NZ_JBFBJY010000034.1, forward strand.
GCTGCGGCGAGCCGCTCCCGGGCGGTGCGGTGCACCTCCTCCAGGCGCGTGCGTTCGGCGGCGGTCCACGGCTCGTCCAGGAATTCCGCGTACGGCTGCCCGCCCCACGAGGCGAGCGCCTCGGCCAGGCCCTTGGCGGCGAAACGGGCGGGCACCTCCGCCCCCGAACAGGTCGCCACCCTGCGCTCGAACACCCAGGCGTCCACCGCGTCCTGCTCGACGGCGAGGGCGTAGCCGTAGGGTGCGCTGACCAGCAGTCGCGCGGGTGCCCGCGGCGCCCGTTCCGGTTCGAGGACGCGCCGCAGCCGTGCGACGTAGGCGTGCAGCGAGCCCTGTGCGCTGGACGGGACGCGTGTCGGCCACAGCCGCTCGACGATCTGCTCCGTGGGAACGACCGCCCCACCGGCGAGCAGCAGTTGGACCAGGACCATCCGGGCGAGCCGGCCACCCGCATCGACCGCGCGGCCGTCGACCTCGACCCGGAGCGAGCCGAGCACCTTCAATGTGACCATGACACGATCATCGTAACGGTGCACCGCAGTCCGATGAGCCCGGGAACCGGCGAGAGCGCGGCGAGCCTCCTGCAGGTCGCCGGCCCCTCGCGGATCTCCGGACCCGCCTCGGCCCGGTGAACGGAGCTGTGACGGCCCGTCACCGGAGGCGGTCCTCCAGCGGCGGACTCCGGGGCCGGCCCGGTGGAACAGTGGTGGTGCCCCGCGTAGCAGGTCCGCCGGCCCCGGTTACTCCAGCAGGTCGCGGCGGCGGGCCAGGTAGGCGCGCTCGGCGGTGTTGCCGGCCAGTTCGACGGCCCCGTCGTAGGCGGCGCGGGACTCCCGGTTGCGGCCCAGCCGGCGCAGCAGGTCGGCGCGGGTCGCGTGGTAGGCGTGGTAGCCGGTCAGGGCGTCGCCGAGCCGGTCGACGGCGGCCAGCGCCACCCCGGGGCCGTCGAGTTCGGCGAGCGCGACGGCCCGGTTGAGGACGACGACCGGTGAGGGGTCGAGGCGGAGGAGCCGGTCGTAGAGGGCGACGACCTGCGACCAGTCGGTGTCGTCCACGTGGCGGGCGGAGGTGTGCACGGCGTTGATCGCCGCGAGGATCTGGTAGCGCCCCGGGGCCGCCCCGGTGGCCAGCCGTTCCCGTACCAGCCGGTGGCCCTCGGCGATCAGTGCCGTGTCCCAGGCGCCGCGGTCCTGTTCGCCGAGGGCGACCAGGTCGCCGCCGGGGGAGACCCGGGCGGTGCGGCGGGCCTCGGTGAGGAGCATCAGGGCCAGCAGCCCGGCCACCTCGCCGTCCTCCGGCAGGAGGCCGCGGAGCAGCCGGGTGAGCCGGATCGCCTCGGCGGTGAGGTCGTGCCGTACCGGATCGGTACCGGGGCCGGTCGCCAGGTAGCCCTCGTTGAAGACGAGGTAGAGCACGGCGAGGACCGCGGAGACCCGTTCCGGGAGGTCCTCCGCGGACGGCACCCGGTAGGGGATGCGGGCCGTTTTGATCTTGGCCTTGGCGCGGGTGATCCGCTGCCCCATGGCGCTCTCCTGCACCAGGAAGGCGCGGGCGATCTCGGCGACGGTCAGACCGCCGACCAGACGGAGCGTCAGCGCCACGCGGGCGCCCGTCGCCAGTGCCGGGTGGCAGCAGGTGAAGATCAGCCGCAGCCGCTCGTCGCCGACGGGGCCGAGGGGGTCGGGGGGTTCGTCGTGCGCCATGTCGTACGCCATCAGGGCCTCCCGCTGCTTGGCGTCGCGCTTGCTTTCGCGCCGGATCCGGTCGATGGCCTTGCGGTTGGCGGTGGTGGTCAGCCAGGCGCCGGGGTTGGGCGGCACGCCGTCGGCCGGCCACCGCTCGACCGCCGTGGCGAACGCCTCGGCCACCGCCTCCTCGGCGATGTCGAGGTCACCGAAACGCCTGGTCAGGGCGGCGACCGCGCGGGCCCCCTCCTCGCGGTGGGCGCGGGCGACCGCCTCCCGGACGTCGGTCGTGCTCACAGGACCGGACGCACCTCGACCTTCCGGTTGCAGGCCTTCGAGCCCTCGGACGCCAGCTTGAGCGCCACGTCGAGGTCGGCGGCCTCGACGATCCAGAAGCCGACCAGGTACTCCTTCGACTCCACGAAGGGCCCGTCGGTGAACAGCGCCTCCTCACCGCGGTTGTCGATCACGGTCGCGGTGTCGGGTCCGCCGAGGCCGGCGGCGAAGACCAGTGGCCCTCGGCCCGGAGCCCGTCGTTGAACACGTCGATCGCCGCCATCTCCTCCGCGGTGGCGAGGCCGGAGTCGTCGTGGATCACCGAGAACAGGTACTGCATCGTGAACCATCTCCTGTGCTTCGGGGGCGCCCCTCACGGGCGGCCGCTCACCCCTTCTACGAACGCCTGCGCCCCGATCCGACACCCCCGCCGACAATTCTTCCGAGAACGCCCCGCGCTCCTGCGGACCGTCACCCGTCCGGGGGGCCGGGGATCGTCTCCGGGCGGTCGGTGGCGGCGAGCAGGGCGTGGACGGCGGTGGCCATGGTGCGGCGGGCGGCCGCCACGTCGAGCCCGGAGCTGCGCCAGTGGTGCCAGGTGCTCCAGGTGGTGGCGGCGTCCAGCGCGTTGAGCAGGTCGGTGCGGCGGGCCTCGGGCAGCCGGTCCAGCTCGGTGGCGAAGATCTCCGAGATCCGCGTCCGGCCGTAGTCGAGCATCATCCGCACCGCCTCCTGGACGCGCTCGGACGGGTTCTCCAGCCGCATCATGGCCAACCGCGTCGGGGTGAGCCACTCCAGGATCCGGCCGCGCTGCTCCGCCAGGGCGGCGACCCGCAGCTCCCGCGGGCCGTCGCTCGGCAACGGCTTGATCTGGGAGAGCAGTTGGTCGATCCGCCGGGTGACGGCGGTGTCGGTCAGCTGCGCCATGTCCGCGAAGTGGTGGAACACCAGGCGCCGTGACACGCCGGCCCGTTCGGCCACCCGCTCGGCGGGGAACTGCACCAGGCCCTCGTCGAACAGCGACAGCACCGCGTCGGCGATCTTCTCGCGGGTCAGCCGCCCGCGTTCGGTGCGGCCGTCCGCGGGCTGTTCGGTCCGGCCGTCCACGGGTCGCGCGGCCGGGTCGTCCGAGGGCCGCGCGGCCGGGTCGTCCGAGGGCCGCGCGGCCGGGTCGTCCGAGGGCCGCGCGGTCCGGCCCTCCGCGGGCCGTCCGGGGTCGGGGTTCTGCGGCACGCCGGGGCCTCCTTCCGTCACGTTGACATTATTGCACCGCCAGTGCAACGTACTGATTGCACGGAGAGTGCAATGAGTTCGGCGGGGGGCCCGGTGCCACCCCGTCCCCGTACGGAAGGCCGGTGTGCCGATGTTCACCGCCGTGGGGCGCTGGTGCGCCCGCAGACCGAAACGCGTGGTGGCCGCCTGGCTGCTCCTCCTGGCCGCGGCCCTCGCCGCGGTCGGCGTGCTGGGCAGCGTCACCACCGAGGCGGTGTCCATCCCCGGCAGCGACAGCCAGGCCGCCCGGGACCTCGGCGACGAGGCCTTCCCCGGCTCGGCCTCGGGACGCCAGCCGCTCGTCCTGCACACCGCCGCCGACGGGCCGCTGCTCACCTCGCCCGCGAGCACCGAGGCCGTGAAGCAGGCCGCCGCCGCGATCGCCCGCGTCGACCACGTCGTGGCCGTCACCACCCCGTACGGCCCGGACGGCGCCAAGGCGATCTCCGCCGACGGCCGCACCGGCTACCTGTCGGTCGAACTCGACGTCACCGGACGCGAGATCACCCCCGGGATCACCGACCGGATCACCGCCGCGGCCGCCCCGGCCACCGCGGCCGGCATCGAGGTCACCCCCGGCGGCTTCCTCGCCGCCGCCGTCGACAAGGGCTCCACCGGCCACAGCGAGGCGATCGGCCTCGCCGCCGCCTTCGTCGTCCTCGCCCTCACCTTCGGCGGCCTGGTCGCGGCCGGCCTCCCGCTGCTCGCCGGCGGACTCGGCCTCGGCATCTCGCTCCCGGTGCTCGGGCTGGTCGGCCACCTGGTCGACATGCCGTCCTCCGGCGAGACCATCGCCGCGATGATCGGCCTCGGCGTCGGCATCGACTACACCCTCTTCGGGCTCACCCGCTTCCGCGAACTCCTCGCCGCCGGAGTCGGCCGCGAGGAGGCCGCCGTCCGCACCACGGCCGGCTCCGGCAAGGCGGTCGCCTTCGCCGGCAGCGCCGTGATCGCCGCACTCGCCGGCCTCGCCCTCGGCGGCATCCCGCTGCTGTACGCCCTGGCGCTCGCCCCCGGCATCGCCGTCCTCGTCGCCGTCGGCATCAACCTGACCCTGCTGCCCGCCGTCCTCGTCCTGCTCGGCCCCCGCCTCGCCGCGAGGCCCCGGCGCGGCGCGAAGGCGGAGCAGGCGGGCCCCCGCGGCTGGGGGCGGATCGCCGAGGTCGTCGCCGCCCGGCCGTGGCGCTGTCTGATCGCCGCGACCCTCCTGGTCGGCGCCCTCGCGCTGCCCGCCGCCCAGCTCGCCTTCGGCCAGCTCGACGCGGGATCCAACGCCACCGGCTCCGCGAGCCGCACCGCCTACGACCGGCTCGCCACCGCCTTCGGCCCCGGCATCAACGGCACCCTCCAGGTCACCGACACCCTCGCCACCCCGGCCGAGGGCCTCACCGACGACCGCGTCACCGCCGTCACCCGGGCCCTGCAGACCACCCCGGGCGTGGCCGCCGCCGGGCAGCCGCAGCTCTCCACCGACAAGCATTCCGTCCGCTGGCAGGTCACCCCCACCACCGCCCCCTCCGACCCGGCCACCGCCGACCTCGTCGACCGGCTGCGCGGCGAGACCCTGCCCGCCGCGGCCGGCCGCGGCGACACCGTCCACGTCGGCGGCACACCCGCCGCCCAGGCAGACCTCAACGACCGGCTGGCCCGCCGGATGCCGCTGGTCGTCGGCTTCGTCCTCGCCATCGCCGGACTCCTGCTGCTGCTCGCCTTCCGCGCCCCGGTCGTCGCGGTGAAGGCCGCCGTGATGAACCTGGTCTCCGTCGGCGCCGCGTACGGCGTGCTCACCGCCGTCTTCCAGCAGGGCCACGGCGCCGGCCTCCTCGGCCTCGACGGGCCGGTGCCGATCCCCGGCTACGTGCCGCTGCTGATGTTCGCGGTGCTGTTCGGGCTCTCCATGGACTACGAGGTGTTCCTGCTGACCGCCGTCCGCACCGCCTACCTCCGGCACCGGGACAACCGCCGCGCCGTCGTGGAGGGCCTCGGCGGCACCGGACGGATCATCAGCTCGGCCGCCCTGATCATGGTGAGCGTCTTCCTGAGCTACCTGCTCTCGGACGACCCCGTGGTGAAGATGTTCGGCATCGGCCTCGCCACCGCCGTCGCCCTGGACGCCACGGTGGTGCGCGGCATCCTGGTGCCCTCGACGATGGTGCTGCTCGGCCGCGGCAACTGGTGGCTCCCGCGCCGCCTGGACGCGCTGCTGCCGCACATCGACATCGAGGGCGACGGGACGGAGGAGCCGTCGGCCGCGGCCGCCGAGCCCGCGGCCGCCGAGCCCGGGGCTGCGGAGCCCGGGGCTGCGGAGCCCGCAGCCGTCGCCGAGCGGACGGACGCCGAGCGGACCGCCCTGCCCACCGCGGCCGGTGCACCGTGACGCCCCGGACGGCGGCCGCCCGCCGCACCCGGGCCACGGTGCCGCGCCCGCCGCATCCGCCCCGGGCAGTCCTGCGGGGGCGGATCCGTCCGCGGTGGGTGGCCGCCGCCGCACTGGCGGGCCTCGTCGCGGCCGCGCTCGGCGCCGACCGGGTGGCCGCCGGAGCCGCCGAGGACCGGCTCGCCCACCGGGTCGCCGACCGGCAGCCGGCCGTCGTCGGCACGCCGGAGGTGACCGTCGAGGGCTTCCCGTTCCTGCTGGAGGCGGCCCGCGGCGCCTTCCCGGCCGTCACCGTCCGGGCCGACGCGCACACCGCCGCCGGACTGCCGGTGGCCGCCCGGGTCGACCTGCGGGACGTCTCGGACCGGTCCGGCCACTACACGGCGGCCGGCGCCGAGGCACGGTTCACCGTCCCGTTCGACGCACTGGCCACCGCACTCGGCCCGGACTCCACCGTCACCGCCGACCACGGCCGGCTGCACCTCGCCCGCAGCGTCCTCGGCCTGCCGCTGGAGGTCACCGCCGACGTCCGGCTCACCGGGCACACCGTGACCGTCGTCCCGGCGACCGCGACCCTGGCCGGCCGCCCGCTCGACCCGGCCGACGCCCGCTTCGCCGCGGTCTTCCAGCAGCGCGACCGCACCCTGCCGGAGCTGCCGATCGGCCTGGCCGCGAGCAGCGTCTCGGTGGACGGCGACGGGCTCAGCGTCCACGCGAGGGCCGACCGCACCACCCTCACCTGACACCCCTGCTCGACACGCGACCCGCCGTCCTCGGCCCGTCCGGCCCGTCCGGCCCCTCCGGCCCGGTCCACCCGGCGGCGGTCGCGTGTCCGATTCGGCACCGGCGCCCCGACCCGGCCGCGTCCACGACGGGCCCGGCGGGTAGGGGCCTGGCAGCATGCCCTGAAGGCCCCTGTTCGCCGTCGCCGAAGGAGAACCGCCTCCGATGACCCAGCCGACACCGCCGCACCGGCCCGTCCCCGCCCCGCCCGGCCGCCGCACCCCGGCCTGGCTCGCCGACGCCGTCATCTACCAGATCTATCCGCAGACCTTCGCCGACTCCGACGGCGACGGCATCGGGGACTTCCCCGGCGTGCTGAGCCGCCTCGACCACCTGGAACGGCTCGGCGTCGACGTGGTCTGGTTCAGCCCGTGCTTCACCTCGCCCTTCGGCGACGCCGGCTACGACGTCGCCGACTACCTCACCGTCGCCCCGCGCTACGGCACCAACGACGACCTCGTCCGGCTCGTCGCCGAGGCCCGCCGGCGCGGCATCCGCGTCATGCTCGACCTGGTGGCCGGTCACACCTCCCACCGGCACCCCTGGTTCACCGCCTCCGCCGCCGACCCCGACGACGACCGCTACATCTGGTCCGACCGGATCGGCACCCCCGTCTCGCACTGGATCCCCGCCCCCGGCGCCCGCGACGGCTACTACCTCGCCAACTTCTATCCCGTGCAGCCCGCCCTCAACTTCGGCTACGCCCGCCCCCACCCCGACGAACCCTGGCGGCAGGGCGTCGACGCCCCCGGCCCGCAGGCCAACCGGGCCGCGCTGCGCGAGATCATGGCGTACTGGTTCGACCGCGGCATCGCCGGCTTCCGCGTCGACATGGCCTTCTCCCTGGTCAAGGACGACCCCGGGCTCGCCGAGACCGGCAAGCTCTGGACCGAGATGCGCGAGTGGATCGACACCGCCTACCCCGACTGCGCCCTCGTCGCCGAATGGGGAGACCCCGCGGTCTCCGTCCCCGCCGGCTTCCACGCCGACTTCTTCCTGCACTTCGTCGGCGACGCGCTCCGCTCCCTCTGGGGCAACGCGCAGGGCAGCCACCGCGCCGACTGGGGCACCGCCCCCTGCTACTTCGCCCCCGAGGGCGGCGGCAGCATGGAGCCCTTCCTCGCCGCCTGGCAGTCCGCGTCCGCCGCCGTCGCCGGTTCCGGCCACGTCGCCCTGCCGACCGCCAACCACGACTTCTCCCGGCTCGCCTGCGGCACCCGCACCCGCGACATGACCGCCCCCGCCTTCGCCTTCCAACTCACCTGGCCCACCCTGCCGACCATCTACTACGGCGACGAGATCGGCATGCGGTACGTGCCCGGCACCCCCGACAAGGAGGGCGCCCAACTCGACGACGGCCAGGTCCGCCAGGGCTCCCGCACCCCCATGCAGTGGGACGACGGCCCCAACGCCGGCTTCTCCACCGCCCCCGCCGACCGCCTCTACCTGCCGATCGACCCGGCCGAGGACCGCCCCACCGTGGCCGCCGCCCTCGCCGACCCGGACTCGCTGTTCCACCGCGTCCGGCGGCTGGTCGCGCTGCGCCGCGCGCACCCCGCCCTGGGCGCCGGCGCCGGAGTCGAAGTCCTGCACAGCGGCTACCCGTTCGTCTACCTCCGCGGCGGCACCCACCTGGTGGTCGTCAACCCGCGCCGCGACCCCGCCGAAGCCTCCCTCGCCCCCGGCACCGCCCCGGCCGGCGCCCGCCCCCTGGAGGTCGACCGGGTCACCGTCGAGGGCTCCCGCATCCGCGCCGAGGGCTTCTCCTACGGCGTCTTCGACCTCCGTACCTGACGCCGTGGAGGGCCCGCCGGATGCCGTCAGCCGTCAGCCGTAGAAGCCGTGGAACGGCACCAGTGAGAGCAGCGCCCCGGCGAGGGCCGCCAGCAGGCCGAGCCGGATGCCGCCCGCCTCGCGGGTGCGGGCGGGGGCGCTGCGGCGGGTCTCCACCGGTGCGGTGTCGATCTTGGCGAGGGCGATCCGGCCGGCGAACTCCGCGCCGGGCCGCCGGCGCACCCGCACGTCCCACGGCCGCTCCGGATCGTGGTCCACGACCACCGTCCGGCCGGCCCGGTAGTCCTCCAGGTCCATCAGGTTCACCACGGCCGTGGCGTGCGCCCGGTACGCGGAACGGCCCGTCGGCGCCACCGTCAGATCCAGCTGCAGCGGGATCTCCGGGCCCTCGCCGACCGCCCGGGACGACTCGATCCGGGCCATCGCGGCCTCCGTCCGCACCGGGCCCGCCACGGCCTCCTGCCGCCTCCGGCGGCCCGCGAGCAGCAGCGCGAATCCGAGCATCGCCGTCCACGGCGCCAGGTTCGCGCTGATCACGATCAGCGGAACGCTGGTGTCCGCGATGCCCGCGGCCATCGCCCCCAGTTCACCGCCGGACAGCACGCACAACGCCAGCCCGACCCAGTACACCGCGGCTCCCCCCGGTCGTCCGGCGTGCATCGTACCGACCGCCGGCCGCACCGCGCCGTGACCGCCCGTCAGCCCTCCGCCGGCTCGGGATCGGGACGCAGGTGCTGCTCCCGGATCAGGGCCTTGCGGTACGGGCCGTCCCCGTCGACGTCGTACTCGGGCTCGTCGAAGGCGACCCGGTACGCCAGGTCACCGGGGCTGGCGCGGCGGTGCTCGATCGGCTGCGGCGCGCGGCCGAGGGACACGCGACCGAGGGGCGCCCGACCGGCGCCGCACTGGAGGAGGCCGTACGCCGCGGCCGCGGTGCCCGCCCCGCCGGGGCTGCGAGCCCTCAACCGGAGTGAAGGACCCGGAAGCGGTCGGGGGCCGCAGGATCCCGGTCGACGACCTGGACGGGCGGCCAGGCCCACTGCCGGACGCCGATGCCCGGCACCCGGGAGAACCGGATCGTTCCGCGGGTGCCCTCGACCGCGACGTGCGGCCAGGCCCCGGAGACGTCGGTCCGCCCGATGCCGCGGGTGCGCAGCACCTCGGTCAGGACGGCGATCGTGTCGTAGCCCTCGAAGGCGACGAAGGAGGGGGCCTCGCCCAGCCGTTCGCGGAGGGCCGCCCCGACCCGGGTGCCGAGCGGGCCGAGGCGTTCGGGCAGGTAGCGCAGGAACGGGATCCCGGCGCCGTCCTCGCCCAGCAGCGCCGCCCACGCGGCGAACTCCGGCTGCCCGGCGGGAGCGCCGACGAGGACCCCGGCGAGGCGCGGGTCGCGGCGGACGGCCCGGACGATCGGCACCGCCGGCTCCGGGTGCCCGACCAGCAGCAGGAGGGCGGTCGTCCGCCGGCCGGCGAGCTCCTCGCACAGGTCCGCGGGGGAGAGCGCCCGCATGTCGCACTCGGCGACGGTCGCCCCGTGCGCGGCGAGGCGGTCCCGCAGGATGCCCGTCCCGGTCGCCCAGTAGACGCTCGGCTCGGCCGCGACGGCGATGCTGCGGTGGCCCGCGCCGAGGAGGAAGTCCGCGTAGGTCCGCCAGCCGTGGGACTGGGCCGGGGCGAGACGGGCGACCACCTCGGTCGGCCGCTCGGTGAGCGCGTCGAGGACGGCCGACGAGCAGATGAACGGCAGGCCGAGCGCGTCGGCCCTGGCCGCGGCGGCGCGGGCGACGACGCTGTGGTACTCGCCCACGAGGGCGGCCACGCCCAGGCGGGCCAGTTCGTCCACGGCCGCCGTGGCCCGCTGCGGGTCGGCCGCGGTGTCCCGGACGAGCAGTTCGAGCGGCCTTCCGGCGATCCCGCCGGAGGCGTTGGCCTCGCGGGCGGCCAGTTCGAGTCCGGCGAGCAGGTGCCGGCCCGCCTCGACCCAGCCGGGCCGGGTCAGCGGGACGAGGGCACCGATCCGGACGGGCGGCGGGCCGGTCCGCTCCACTTCGGGCGGCGATGCTGGCGTACTCATGCGTGGCGTCTCCCGGGTGACGGTCCGTCGTCCGGGCAGGCTACCCGCCGCCGCCCGGGTCGGGCGGCGGGGGCGGGCAGTGGGGGAGCCGGCCGGTCGTCAGGCGGGCGAGGACGCGCCCGCGGCCTCGGCCGGTTCGGGGGCGGGTTCGGGGACGGGCGCTTCAGGGCCGGGTGGTCCGGCGGCCGGCGAGCAGGGCCGTGGCGGCGACCGCCGCGACGGCGCCGGCGGCCATCACCCCGCGGGAGGAGCGCCAGGAGAGCACCGACCAGCAGGACCGGGCGGAGAGCAGCGAGCCGGTGCTCAGCCAGGAGCCGACCGAGACCAGCGAGAGGGCCGAGCCGATGGAACCGGCGGACAGTGCGCTGCCCACCGAGCCGACCGAGAGCACCGAGCCGACGGACCCGATGGAGAGGGCCGAGCCGGTCGAGGCGATCGACAGCACGGAGTCCTTGGACCAGAGCGAGAGCAGCGAGTCCGCCCGGGCGGGCGTGCGAGCGACCATGGCCCGATCGTAGTCCGGGGGCTCCGCCGGGGCGGTGGAACGCGGAGGCCCGTCGCCGAGCTCGGACGAACGTGTTCGTTACGAACTTGTTCGTCACGAACACGTTCGTTACTGTGGAGGCATGACCGTACACCCCGACGCCCCGCGCAGCCGCCGCGAACGACCCGCCAAGCCCGCGCTGAGCCGCTCCGGGATCGTCGCCACGGCCGTGGAGCTGATGCGATCCGAGGGCCTCCAGCGGGTCACCATGCGCCGCCTGGCGCAGGAGCTCGACACCGGCCCCGCCTCGCTGTACGTCTACGTCCGCAACACCGCCGAGCTGCACGCCGCCGTCCTCGACGACCTGCTCGGCTCCGTCGACCTCACCCCCGTCACCACGCCCGGCGACTGGCAGGACCGCCTGGTCGCGGTCCTCACCTCGTACACCGACCTGCTCTTCGCGCACCCCGGCCTCGCCCAGTCGGCGCTGGTGGCCCGCCCCTCCGGCGAGCGCTACCTCGACCTGGTGGAGGCGGTGCTCGCCCTGCTCGCCGAGGGCGGTGTCCCCGGCGACCGGGCGTCCTGGGCGCTCGACCTGCTGCTGCAGTTCGCCACCGCCACCGCCGCCGAACACGCCCCGCGGGCCGGTGCCGCGAGCGACGACGGCCCACGCGCCGAGGACTGGGACGCACTCGCCGCCGCCGTGCGCGGCGCCACCGCGGACACCCGCCCGCACCTCGCCGCCCTCGGCGCCGACCTGCTCGCCGGCCCCGGCGAGGCACGGCTCGCCTGGGGCTTCCGCGTCCTGCTCAACGGCGTGCTGCACACCCCGCGCTGAACCGCCGCGCCCACCCCGTCGCCGCCTCCGCCCGCACCCCTGTCAGGAGTTCCGACATGACCACCACCACCCACCACCCGATCACCGTCGTCGGCGCCGGACTCGGCGGCCTGACCCTCGCCCGGGTGCTGCACGTCCACGGCATCGACGCGATCGTCCTCGACCTGGACGCCTCGCCGACCGCCCGCCACCAGGGCGGCATGCTCGACCTGCACGAGGACTCGGCCCAGGTCGCGCTGCGCGCCGCCGGCCTGTACGAGGAGTTCCTCGCGATCGTCCACCCCGGCGGCCAGGCGATGCGCATCGTCGACCGGCGCGGCAGCGTCCTGATGGCCGACGACGAGGGCGACGAGGGCGGCCGGCCCGAGGTCAACCGCAACGACCTGCGCCGCATCCTGCTCGACTCGCTGCCCGCCGGCACCGTCCGCTGGGGTGCCAAGGTGACCGGCGCCCGGCCGCTCGGCGACGGGCGGCACGAAGTCCGGCTCGCCGACGGCGGCGTCCTCACCACCGACCTGCTGGTCGGCGCCGACGGCGCGTGGTCGCGGATCCGGCCGCTGGTCTCGGCGGCCGTCCCCGCCTACACCGGCATCTCCTTCGTCGAGACGGACCTGCCCGCGACCTCCGCCGCCCACGCCGCGACGCTCGGCCTCACCGGGCGCGGCATGATGTTCGCGCTCGGCGAGGACCGCGGCCTGCTCACCCACCTCGAGAACGACGGCACCGTGCACGGCTACGCCGCCCTGCGGGTGCCCGAGGAGTGGGCGGGCGGCATCGACTTCACCGACGCCGGTGCCGCCCGCGCCGAGGTCCTCGCACACTTCGACGGCTGGGACGAGCGGCTGCGGGCACTGATCGCCGACGCCGAGGGAGCCCTCGTGCCGCGGCCGATCCACGCCCTGCCGATCGGGCACCGCTGGCCGCGGACCCCCGGCGTCACCCTGCTCGGCGACGCCGCCCACCTGATGTCGCCCTTCGCCGGCGAGGGCGCCAACCTCGCCATGCTGGACGGCGCGGAGCTCGCCGCCGCGATCGTCGCCCACCCGGGCGACACCGAGGCCGCGCTCGCCGCCTACGAGCGCGAGCTCTTCCCGCGGAGCGAGGCGTCCGCCGCGGAGTCCGCCGACAACCTCGACCTCTGCTTCGCCGCCGACGCCCCGCGCGGCCTGTTCGAACGGATGACCGCGTACCAGGCCTCGGCCTGACGTCCGACGGATCCCCGGAATTCCCCGGGGGCCTGTGCGGGAACGGCCCGAGGGAACGGCTTACGAGGGGAGCCGGAGGACCCCGGCCGGGGACGACGAGGCCCGGGTCGTCGCCGATGAGGTCGCGGTTCAGTTCGTGCAGGGCCTGCCGGCCGCCGGAGACCCCCGGGCCTCGGCGATGCCGGCCAGGTCCTCGCCCCCCCCTGGACCGTCCACCGCGGTTCCGCTTCGGCCTGCACGGACTCCGGTCCGGCGGCCGACACGACGGGCGGCTCACCCGCCCGGCCCCGCGACGGCCCCCGACCGGCCCGCACCCCGACCCCGTCCGGTCGCATGCCGCGCCGCCCGGCCGGGAGCGGCGGACCGACGACCTCTCCGGCCCCGCCTGCCCCACCCGTACCCCGCTCACCCGCCCGGGTGCACAGACGTTTACCCTGGGGGGTGAACACGCGTACACCAGTCCCCGGCTGCCGATCAGGAGCACCATGACCGAGACCGGGCCACCCGGCACCGAGCCCTCCGCACCCCCGTACCTCGTCGGCATCCTCGCCTTCTGCGGCGTGGTCGTCGCCGTCATGCAGACGCTGGTGGTGCCGCTGCTCCCGCACGTCCCGCAGCTGACCGGAAGCACCCCGACCGCCGCGAGCTGGCTGGTCACCGTCACCCTGCTCACCGGCGCGGTCTGCACCCCGCTGCTCGGCCGGATCGGCGACATGTACGGCAAACGCCGCGTCCTGCTCGCCTCGCTCGGCGTGCTCGTGCTCGGTTCGGCGCTGTGCGCGGTGAGCTCCCACATCGGCGTCCTCATCGCGGGCCGCGCCCTGCAGGGCGCGGCGCTGGCCGTGGTGCCGCTGGGCATCAGCATCATGCGCGACGAACTGCCGCCCGCCCGGGTGCTCCCGTCCGTCGCACTGATGAGCTCCACGCTCGGCATCGGCGCCGCCGTCGGCCTGCCGGCCGCCGCACTCGTCGTCGAGCACGCGGACTGGCACACCATGTTCTGGGTGTCCGCCGGCCTCGGCCTGCTGGACATGGCCCTGGTGCTGTGGCGGGTCCCCGAGTCCCCGGTGCGCACCGCCGGCCGCTTCGACGTGCTGGGCGCGGTCGGCCTCTCCGCCGTGCTGGTGGCGCTGCTGCTGGCGGTCACCCAGGGCGCCCAGTGGGGCTGGACCTCCGGCCGTACCCTCGGCCTGGTCGCCGCGGCCGTCGTGCTGGCCCCGCTCTGGCTGCGCCACGAACTGCGCCACCCCGGCCCGATGGTGGACCTGCGGATCTCGGCCCGCCCCGCGGTGCTGCTCGCCAACGTCGCCGCCCTGCTGATCGGCTTCGCCTTCTACGCGAACTCGCTGGTCACCGCACAGATGGTGCAGGAGCCGAAGAGCACCGGGTACGGGCTGGGCGCGTCCATCGTGGTCAGCGGCCTGTGCCTGCTGCCCGGCGGCCTCTCGATGGTGGCGCTCTCGCCGGTCTCGGCGCGGATCTCCGCCGCCTTCGGACCGAAGGTGACCCTGGCGGTGGCGGCGGGCGTGATGGCGATCGGCTACGTCGTCCGGTTCTTCACCAGCCACCAGCTGTGGATGATCATCACCGGGGCGACGGTCGTCTCCGCCGGCACCGCCATCGCCTACAGCGCGCTGCCCGCCCTGGTGATCCGGGCGGTGCCGGCCTCCGAGACGGGAGCGGCGAACGGCCTCAACACCCTGATGCGCTCGCTGGGCCAGGCCGTCTGCAGCGCCGTGGTCGCCGCCGTCCTCGCCAACCTGACCTTCCGGGTCGGCGGACGCACCGCCCCGACCCTCCACGCCTACCTGGTCGTCTTCCTGGTCGCCGCCGCGGCCGCGGTGCTGGCCCTGCTGGTCACGCTCGCCCTGCCCGGCCGGCAGCGCCCGGCGGCCACCGGTGCCGCGGACGGACCGGTCGCCGGCGACCGGGAGTCCGCGGCGGTCGGGGAGGGTCGGGCATGACCGACCACACCACCGACCCCGACCCCGCTGCCGGCGGCGGACGGCAGGCGATCCTGCGCGCCGCCCGCAGGGCCTTCGCCCTCCAGCCGTACGCACAGGTCACGCTGCGCGGCATCGCCGCCGAGGCCGAGGTCAGCGCCTCGCTGATCGTCAAGCTGTTCGGCAGCAAGGAGGAGCTCTTCGCGCAGACCGCGGACTTCTCCGCGGACCTCGACGAACTGCTCGACGCCCCGCTGGAGCGGCTGGGCCGCCACCTGGTGCTCACGCTGGTCCGCGTCCGGCGGGAGCGCCACACCGACCCGCTGCTGCGGGTCGTCCTCTCGCTCGGCATGGCCGACGAGCGGACGGTGATCAGGGTCCGGTTCCGGGACCAGGCGACCCGCCGCCTCACGGACCGGCTGGAGGGCCCGGACGCCGAGTTGCGCGCCGAGCTGATCCTCGGACAGCTGCTCGGCCTGGGCGCCACGCTGAGCATCCACCGGGACGGCGGTGCCGGTGAGCAGACCGCTCCCGAGCGGCTCGCCGACCTCTGCGCCCCGGCGCTGCAGCGGCTGGTCGACGGCCCCTGACAGCCCCGCTCCGCACGACGGCCGCGCACGACGGACCGCCCGACGACGGCCGCACCAAACGGCCGCACCCGGCGGCCGCGTACGGCCCGGTCCGCCGGCGCGGCCTACCGTGGAGTGGCGGGGGTGAAGGGAGCGTTCCGAGATGGTCCGGACACCGTCCCACCTCACGGTCGTGGTGCTGGCCCAGGCGGGCGGCCCGCTGGTGCGCGTCGCGGGCACGATCGACCGCGAGACCGCGCCGCGGCTGGCCGACGCGCTGCAGCAGCCGTGGGCCTCGCGCAGTGCGCCGCCGGCCGTCCGGGTCGACCTCGCGGCGGTCGCGTTCTGCGACTCCCGCGGCCTCAACGTGCTGCTGGACGCCGACCGGCAGGCCCGCGACCGGGGCAGCACCCTGCGGCTGGAGAACGTGCCGGACCAGCTGCGACGGCTGCTGGCGGTGACCGGCACCGACGAGGTCCTCACCCTGCATTCCGGTCGGCCGTCCGGAGGGCCCGCCCGTCCGGCCCCGCCTACCGTGGAAGGCGGGTGACGGGTCCGCGGCCGGTCCGCCCGGCCGCCCGGTGCGCCCGCGAGGGGACGGTGAGGACATGTGCAGATGGCTGGCCTACTCCGGGTCGCCGATCGCGCTGGCGGAACTGCTCTACAAGCCCCGGCACTCCCTGATCGACCAGAGCCGCCACGCCCGGATGGGCGTCGAGACCACCAACGGCGACGGCTGCGGCGTCGGCTGGTACCCGGACATCGGCGGCGGCACCGACGGTGCCGAACCCGCGATCTTCCACGCCACCGGACCGGCCTGGAGCGACCGCAACCTGCTCGAACTCTCCCGCTGCGTCCGCTCGCCGCTCTTCCTGGCGCACATCCGCGCCTCCACCGGCACGGCCGTGCAGCAGAGCAACTGCCACCCCTTCCGGTACGGCCGCTGGCTGTGGATGCACAACGGTGCGATCAGCGGCTTCCCGGAGCTCAAGCGCGACCTGGCGCTCACCGTGGACCCGACGCTGTACCCGTTCATCGAGGGGTCCACCGACTCGGAGCTGATGTTCTACGTGGCGCTGACCTTCGGGCTGCAGGACGACGCCCCGCGCGCCGTCGAGCGGATGATCGGCACGATCGAGGCGGTCGCGCAGCGCCACGGCGTCCCCGACCCGCTGCAGATGACGGTCGCGGTCTCCGACGGCCACCGGCTGTGGGCCTTCCGCTACTCCACCGAGCGCCACTCCCGCTCGCTGTTCTTCAGCACCGACGTCCGCACCCTGCGCACCCTCCACCCGGAGATCGAGGCGCTGCAGGAGGTGGCGGACGGGACGCGGATCGTGGTCTCCGAGCCCCTCGGCGACCTGGAGGGCGCCTGGCACGAGGTGCCCGAGTCCTCCTACGGCGTCGTCGAGGACGGGCACGGCGAGCTGCACACGTTCAGCCCGCTCGCGCCCTGACCCCGTTCCCGGCCCTGTCCGCGTCCCCGTCGTCCGTCAGAGCGCCGCGGCGAGGCGGGTGCCCTGGTCGATGGCGCGCTTGGCGTCGAGCTCGGCCGCGATGTCGGCCCCGCCGATCAGGTGCGCCTCGATGCCGAGCGCGCGCAGCTCCTCGTGCAGGTCGCGGCGCGACTCCTGGCCGGTGCACAGCACCACGGTGTCGACCGGCAGCAGCTGCGGCTCGCCGTCGAGCTCGAAGTGCAGGCCCCGGTCGTCGATCAGCTTGTAGGTGGCGCCGGCGACGGTGGTGACACCGCGGTGCTTGAGCTCGGTGCGGTGGATCCAGCCGGTGGTCTTGCCGAGGCCGGCGCCGACCTTGCCGGTCTTGCGCTGCAGCAGGTGGACGCGGCGCGGGGAGGCGCTGCGCACCGGCTCGGCGAGGCCGCCCGGAGTGGTGTGGTCGGTGTCCACGCCCCACTGGGCGAAGAAGACGTCGGCGTTGTGGGCGGCCTGCTCGCCCGGGTCGGTGAGGAACTCGGCGACGTCGAAGCCGATGCCGCCGGCGCCGAGGATCGCGACCCGCTCGCCGACCGGCGCCCCGTCGCGGAGCACGTCCAGGTAGCCGACGACGCTCGGGTGGTCGACGCCCTCGATGTCCGGGACGCGCGGGGTGACGCCGGTGGCGAGGACGACCTCGTCGTAGCCCTCGGCGGCCAGCGCCCCGGCGGTCGCGGTGGTGCCCAGGCGCAGTTCGACCCCGCGGGCGTCCAGCTGGTGGCGGTAGTAGCGGACGGTCTCGTCGAACTCCTGCTTGCCGGGCACCTTGCGGGCGACGTTCAGCTGCCCGCCGACGGTGTCGGCCGCGTCGTAGAGGGTGACGGCGTGGCCGCGTTCGGCGGCGGAGACCGCGAAGGCGAGGCCGGCCGGGCCGGCGCCGACCACGCCGATCCGCTTGCGCAGCTTGGTGGGGGAGAGGACGAGCTCGGTCTCGTGGCAGGCCCGCGGGTTGACCAGGCAGGAGGTGATCTTGAGGCTGAAGGTGTGGTCCAGGCAGGCCTGGTTGCAGCCGATGCAGGTGTTGACGGCCTCCGGGGTGCCGGCGGCGGCCTTGGCGACGAAGTCGGGGTCGGCGAGCAGCGGCCGGGCCATCGAGACCAGGTCGGCGTGGCCGTCGGCGAGGATCTGCTCGGCCAGCTCGGGGGTGTTGATCCGGTTGCTGGTGACCAGCGGGATGCCGACCGAGCCCATCACCTTGCGGGTCACCCAGGTGAAGGCGCCGCGCGGCACCGAGGTGGCGATGGTGGGGATGCGGGCCTCGTGCCAGCCGATGCCGGTGTTGATGACGGTGGCGCCGGCCGCCTCGACTGCCTTGGCGAGCTGCACCACCTCGGCGAGGGTCGAGCCGCCGGGGACGAGGTCGAGCATGGAGAGCCGGTAGACCAGGATGAAGTCCTCGCCGACCCGCTCGCGGACCCGGCGGACGATCTCGACCGGGAAGCGCATCCGGTTCTCGTAGGAGCCGCCCCAGCGGTCGGTGCGGTGGTTGGTGGGGGCGGCGATGAACTCGTTGATCAGGTAGCCCTCGGAGCCCATGATCTCGACGCCGTCGTACCCGGCCGCGCGGGCGAGCCCGGCGCAGCGGGCGAAGTCCTCGATCGTCTGCTCGACCTGCTCGTCGGTGAGCTCGTTCGGGGTGAAGGGGCTGATCGGCGCCTTGAGCGGGCTGGGCGCGACCAGGTCCTGGTGGTAGGCGTACCGGCCGAAGTGCAGGATCTGCATGGCGATCCGGCCGCCGGCGGCGTGCACCGCGTCGGTGACCACCCGGTGCCGGGCTGCCTCCTCCTCGGTGGCCAGCATCGCGCCGCCCTCCCACGGGCGCCCGGCCTCGTTGGGGGCGATGCCGCCGGTGACGATCAGGCCGACGCCGCCGCGGGCGCGCTCCGCGTAGAAGGCGGCCATCCGCTCGAAGCCGTCGGGCGCCTCCTCCAGGCCGACGTGCATCGAGCCCATGACCACCCGGTTGGGCAGCGTGGTGAAGCCCAGGTCGAGCGGGCTCAGCAGGTGGGGGTACGCGGTCATCCGGGGCTCCTCGCACGGTCGGGTGGCTGGGCCCGTCCGGCGATCCCCGCCGCGCGCCGGTGCGGCGCCGTTCGTCGGACAGGCCCGGGCCCTTTGTAGACCGCCGGGACCCGATTGTGCAACTAGGTGCATAGGTCGCCGGGGTCGGAGGGGGTGGCCCCGGGCCGCCCGGGGGTGCTGATGTGGCGTCAGTTCGCCTCGCGCACTCGGGTGGCTCGGACATCCGCCACATCCGGGTCGGTCCGTCTCACCGAAGGAGCCGCTCGTGCGAATCTCCCGACCCGCCGCGGTGAAGCTCCACGCCACCGACGAGGGCAAGGGCCACGCCCTCATCGCCGCAGCCGCCGCCACCCACCCGGGCATCGAGACCGGGCGCGCCGAGGTCGCGAAGTGCCGCTGCGCGCGGGTGGACGTCGACCCGGTCATCGAGAGGATCGGGAACGCGGCCCGGGCCGGCACCCTCCCGGTGCAGGTCTTCGCCGCCCGGATGGCGCCGGGCGCCGCCGGTGTCCAGGTGCGGACCGCCGAGGGGGGCACCGGTTCCCAGGAGCTCAGGGCCGCTCTGGGCGGTCTGGCCGGGAGTGTCCCGGTGACCCTGGTGGAAGGCCGCGAGATCCACGGCCCCGACGGAACCGACCGGCCCCCTCCGTCCACCCCCGTCCCGTGACCGGGCCCGGGGCGTGCTGCGGGAGGTCCCGGTCGCGGTTCCGCCGAGGCCGCCCGGGAATCGTCTTCTAGCCGGTGACGCAGAGGATCCAGGCGACCAGCTCGGCCGCGACCTCGACCCGGTTGGTCTCGTGCAGGATCTCGTGCCGGGCGCCGCGGTAGGTGCGGTAGGTGACGTCGGTGAGGCCCGCCCGGCGGTAGCGCTCCACCACCACGTCGGAGAGCGTGAGCTCGGCGTTCATCGGGTCGCGGTCGCCCACCGCCACGTAGACCGGCAGGTCGGGGCGGACGGTATCCGGCCTGGCCAGCCGGTGTGCCGCGGCGGCGAGGTCCTCCCAGCCCCGGTCGTCCAGCGCGAAGCCGCAGAGCGGGTCGGCGAGGTAGGCGTCGACCTGGGCCTCGTCCCGGGTGCGCCAGTCGTGATCCGTGCGGGCGGGTTCGAAGGGCGCGTTGAAGGCGGCCGCGGCGTCGCCGCCGGCCGCGGCCAGGGTGGTGAGCAGCCGGTCGAGCGCGGTGGTGCCGGAGAGCGCCACGCCCGCCAGCCGCTCCGAGTGGTCGAGGACGTACTGCTGGGAGGCGAGGGAGCCCAGGCTGTGGCCGACCAGCACCAGCGGCAGCCCGGGATGGCGCCGGTGGGCGAGGTCGGAGAGTGCGACCATGTCCTGGACGAGCAGGTTCCAGCCGTCCTCGCCGAGGTGGCCGGGGCCGGCGCCGAGGCTGTGGCCGTGGCCGCGGTGGTCGGCGGCGTACACGGCGTACCCCTGGCCGGTGAGCGACGCGGCGAGGTGGGCGTAGCGGCGGGCGTGCTCGCCCGTGCCGTGGGCGAGCTGGACGATGCCGCGCGGCGGGCCGACGGGCTGCCACTCGTGGACGTGGATCTCCAACCCGTCGCTGCTGGTGAAGGTGAACATCCGGCGGCTCCTCGGCAGGTGGTGCGCGGGCCGCGGGCAGGGGAGGCGGCCCGGGGGCCGCCGAGGCCGGGGCGTGCAGTCGTCGCCATGCGCGCCGGGTGCGGGGGCAGCCCGTTCGTGAAGACGCTACGCCATTCGACAATGTCGAACAATGGTCGGTCGGTCTCGGATCGGCATCGGCGCGGTGGGCCCGTCGAACACCTGAACGGAGGTCGGGATAGGCTCACCGGGTGATCAGCGCGAGTGCCATCGGCGGAATCGCCGCAGTCTCCTTCGGCATGGTGATGACCCCCGGGCCGAACATGATCTACTGCGTGTCGCGGTCCGTCAGCCAGGGCCGCCGCGCCGGACTGATCTCGCTCGGCGGCGTCGTCCTCGGCTTCCTCGTCTACCTCACCGCCGCGGTCGCCGGGATATCCGCCCTCTTCGCGCTCGTCCCGACCGCCTACCTGGCGCTCAAGCTCGCCGGCGCCGGCTACCTGCTCTGGCTGGCCTGGCGGGCCTTCCGCTCCCCGGCCCACTCGCCCTTCCGGGCCGCCGAGATGCCCCACGAGCGGCCGCTCAAGCTCTTCGGCATGGGCGCCCTCACCTGCCTGCTCAACCCCAAGCTGGCCGTCCTCTACATCACCCTGCTCCCGCAGTTCGTCCGGCCGGAGAAGGGGCAGGTCGCCCTGCAGAGCGCCCTGCTCGGCCTCACCCAGATCACCGTCGGCACCCTCGGCAACGCCGCCTTCGTGCTCACCGCCGGTGCACTGGCCGGCTTCCTCTCCCGCCGCCCGCTGCTGCAGCGCCTGCACGGCTGGGCCACCGGCACCCTGCTCGCCGCCTTCGCCCTGCGCATCGCCACCGAACGCAGCCGCGCCGCCGTGGCCTAGGAACGGCTTCAAGGGTGTGCGGGTGGTCACCTCAGGGGGCGCGGGGGCACCCGGTGGTGCACCCGCGGCTGCGGAGGCGTCGATCCTGCTGCTCACCGCCCTGCCGGCGTGCCACACTCGCAGGAACGGCAGTCCGGCCGCGGCCGCGACCGGCCCGCCGGTCCACGGTCGCCCACCACGGGAGGCAGACGGCATGGCCTTCGACGGCTCGATCCCCGGCGTCTACCAGCAGTACATGGTGCCGCTCCTCTTCCGCCCCTACGCCCGGGACCTCGCCGCCCGACTGATGTCCGACAGGCCCGCCCGGGTGCTGGAGACGGCGGCCGGCACCGGCGCGGTGACCCGGGAGCTCGCCGCGGTGCTGCCCGGGTCCACCGGGATCGTCTCCACCGACCTGAGCGGGCCGATGATCGAACTCGCCGCCGCCTCCCACACCGGACGCCCGGTGGACTTCCGGCAGGCCGACGCCCTCGACCTGCCCTTCCCCGACGGCTCCTTCGACGCCGTGGTCTGCCAGTTCGGCGCGATGTTCTTCCCCGACAAGCCGCGGGCCTTCGCCGAGGCGCGGCGGGTGCTGCGCCCGGGCGGCGTGCTGCTGTTCAACGTGTGGGACCACATCGCCGCCAACGAGTTCGCCGCGACCGCGGCGGCGACCGTGGCCGCGCTGGTGCCCGAGGACCCGCCGGACTTCATGGCCCGGATCCCGCACGGCTACCACGACCACGTGGCCATCGCGCGGGACGTCGGCGCCGGCGGGTTCGAGGCGCCCCGGATCGAGACCGTGGAGGCCCGCAGCCGGGCCGGGTCGGCGGTCGAGGTCGCGACCGCCTTCTGCCACGGCACGCCGATCCGCCACGAGATCGAGGCCCGGCCCGGGATCTCGCTCGCCGAGGCGACCGACGCGGTCGCCTCGGCGATCGAGGAGCGGTTCGGCGGCGGCCCCGTCGTGGGCGCGATGCGCGCCCACGTGGTGACCGCCGTCCGCTGACCGGTCCCGTCCGTCAGACCCGCCGCCACAGCGCCGGCACGTTCGGCGGCTCCCAGCCGGCGAACGCGGTGTGCGCCTGGATGCAGACGTAGCCGACGCCGTCGTAGGTGACCGCGTCGCCGACCCGGTACGCCGTGCCGGCCCGCCAGGTGCCGCCCGGCGTCGGCCCGGTCGGGGTCGGGGTGGGCCCGGTGGGTGACGGGGACGGCGACTGCGGCACGTCCAGGACGAAGTCGAAGGACGCCTCCCGCCCGGGCCCGGACTGCCGGACGGTCATCACCAGCCGCGGGTCGAAGACGGTGTCCGTCGAGTTCCTCGGCTCGCCGGGGAAGTACAACTGGGTGGTCAGCACCGGGCGGCCGGGGGCCTGCAGCTTCACGTGCAGGTGCCGGGTGCGGCCCGGGTACAGCCCGGGCACCACGGTGGTCAGGGTGAACCGGCCCTGCTCGTCGCTGAACTGGTGTCCGCGGAAGCCGTACCCGGAGTTGTCATAGGCCCCGGCGGTGTCCGCCTGCCAGAAGTCGAGCAGCACGCCCGCCAGCGGCCGGCAGGCCCGGCCGAAGACGTAGCCGCTCACCGTCAGCGCTGTGCCGGAGCCGGTCAGCACGGTGCGCAGCGGCGAGCCCGGCTTGAAGTACGGGCCCTCGATCTGCTCGGTGGTCGGCTCGTCGCCGTCGTGGCAGGCCGGTGTCAGGCCCACCGGGCCGCCGTCGCCGTCGCGGGCCAGCGCCGCGCCGCCGCCGAGCAGGACGGGGGCGGCGCCGGCCAGCACGGCGGCCTTGAGCAGGTTCTTGCGGGTGATCCAGGGCTCGCCGGTCGGCCGGGACTGCGGTCGCTCCTGGGGCTGGTCCTGGGGCTGCGGCGGAGGCGGAGTGGGCATGGCGGATCGCTCCGTTCGGGGTGGGGGCGCAGGACCGTGGGGGTGTCCTGCGCATGACAGGCAGTGTCCGGCGGCGGTGCGGGAGCGACCCGCCCGCCGTGCACCGACGCTACGGCCGGGCCGTCCGCGGGTCGATGGACTCGGCGCCCGGGCCGTGGTGCTTTCCTCCGCCCGTGCCCGCGCGGAACTCCCCGGGCGTCAGTCCGACCTCGCGACGGAAGAAGCGGCAGAAGTACGCCGGGTCGGCGAAACCCGCGGCCGCCGCGACCTGGCGGACGGTCAGGTCCGTGGCGCTCAGCAGCCGCTTCGCCTCCAGGGTCTGCTGCTGCCGGATCAGCCGTGCGGGGGTGCGGCCGGTCGCCTCCCGGACGAGCTCGTGCAGCCGCCCGGTGGAGACGCCCAGCTCCCGGGCGTAGGAGCCGACGGACCGGTCCGCCCGGCCGGGCTCGGCGACCAGCCGGCCGAACCGGTCGACCAGCGGGTGCGGCCGCGCCGCCGCCGACTCCGCGGCCGGCGGTGCCTGCCGCGGCCGGTCGGGCAGCGCCCGCACGGCGCGTACCAGCAGGACGTGCAGCAGCGCCTGCAGCACACCCGGGTGGCCCGCCCCGGCCGTGCGGTACTCGCCGTCCAGGTCGGCGAGCAGCCCGGCCAGCCGGCGCGCCTCCGCACGGTCGGGCCGCAGCGGCGGGGCGCCGGCCAGCTCCCGGGCCAGTGCCGCGTCCTCGGGGTGGCGCAGCAGGAAGTCCTCCTCGAACAGCAGCACCCAGCCGTCCAGCCCCGCGGCCCGCGCCCAGTGGTGGACCTGGCCCGGCACGATGGCGCAGAGCTGCGGCGGCCGCAGCGGCTGGTCCGCGAGGTCGAGGACGTGGCTGCCGCGGCCGCCGGTGACGTAGGCCAACTCGTAGAAGGAGTGCCGGTGCGGGAAACCGGCCCGGGAGAGCGGGCCGATGGTGTCGAAGGTACCGACGGCGAACGGCAGTCGGCCCCGGTCCGGCACCGCCAGCCGGTGCAACTCGATCCCGGGCGTGCCTCGTTGACGACTCATCGGGCAAGTCTCCCGACCGGGCCCGGACCCGTCCAGTGGTCCAGACCATGGCCGCACTCCGGTGCGTCAGGGGCCGGTCAGCACGGCCAGCTGCCGGGTCGCCCGGGTCATCGCGACGTAGCGGTCGACCGCGCCTCCGACGCCCCCGCCGAACCCCTCCGGGTCGACCAGCACCACCAGGTCGAACTCCAGCCCCTTGGACAGCTCCGGGGTCAGCGAACGGACCCGGCCCGTCCCCCGGAACGAGGGTGCGCCGATCACGCACGCCGTCCCGTCGGGCGAGGAGGCGAGCCAGCCGTCGAGCACCGAGTCCAGGTCCGCCACGGACCCGTGGAGGACCGGGATCCCGCTGCTGCGCACCGAGACCGGCACGTTGGCGTCCGGCAGCACGGCCCGGACGACGTGTTCGGCCTCCGCCATGACCTCCTGCGGCGTGCGGTAGTTGATGCCCAGCGAGGCCAGCTCGATCCGGTCCAGCCCCACCCGCTCCAGGCGCTCCCGCCAGGACTCCGGGAAACCGTGCCGCGCCTGCGCGCGGTCCCCGACGATCGTGAAGCTCCGGGACGGGCAGCGCTGCAGCAGCATCTGCCACTCCGCGTCGGTGAGCTCCTGCGCCTCGTCCACGACGATGTGCGCGAACGGCCCGGCCAGCCGGTCCGGGTCGGTGCCGGGCAGCGCGCTCCCGTCGACCAGGCTGTCCTGGAGGTCCCGGCCGCGCAGCATGGTCACCGCGCCCTCGCCGTCGTCGTCGGCCCGGAGCAGGTCGTCGATGACCCCGGCCATCCGCTCGCGCTCGGCGGCGACCGCGGCCTCCCGGCGGCGCCGGTGCCGGGCCGCCTCCGGGTCGCCGAGCCGCTGCCGTGCGGCGTCCAGCAGCGGCAGGTCGGACACCGTCCACGCCCGGGCGTCCGCGCGCTGCAGCAGCCGGACCTCCTCGCGGCTCAACCAGGGGGCGCACAGCCGCAGGTAGGCGGGCACCGACCACAGGTCGCCGACCAGGTCGGCCGCCTCGATCGTCGGCCAGGCTCGGTGGAGGGTCGTGACCAGCTCCCGGTCCTGCAGCAGCGACCTGCGGAACAGGTCGCGCGGCGGCACCTCCTCCTCCCCGTGCTCGTCCTCGTGCCGGTCCAGCAGGATCGTGACCAGTTCCTCCCAGATCTGGTCGCGCGCCTCGTTGTGCGGCGTGCCCGGATCGGGCGCGTCGAAGGCGTCGGCCCAGTCCGCGGCGCTCAGCCGGAGGTCGGACCAGTGCGTCGACACCGTCATCCCCTCGGTCGGCGGCTCCTCGTAGATCCGCACCGCCGCCTCGATCGCCTTCACCATGGCCGCCGACGACTTCAGCCGGGCCACCTCCGGGTCGCCCTCGACGCCCGCGTCGGCGCCCTCGGCGACCAGGTCCCGCAGGGTGCAGGTCTGCACGCCGTCCTCGCCGAGGCTCGGCAGCACGTCGGCGACGTACGCCAGGTACGGCTGGTGCGGGCCGACGAACAGCACGCCGCCGCGGCGGTGGCCGAGCCGCGGGTCGGAGTGCAGCAGGTAGGCGGATCGGTGCAGCGCGACGACCGTCTTGCCGGTGCCCGGGCCGCCGTCGACCACCAGCGCCCCGCGGGAGCCCGCGCGGACGATCGCGTCCTGGTCGGCCTGGATGGTGCCGAGCACGTCCCGCATCCGGGCCGACCGGCTGCTGCCCAGGCCGGCGATAAAGGCCGACTGGTCGTCCAGGGCGGCGTGCCCCTCCAGGCCGTCCGCCGTGAACACCTCGTCCCAGTAGTCGCCGATCCGGCCGCGCGTCCACCGGTACCGGCGGCGGCTCGCCAGGCCCATCGGGTTGCCGTGCGTCGCGGCGAAGAACGGCTCGGCCGCGGGGGTGCGCCAGTCGATCAGCAGCCGGCGGCCGGTGTCGTCGGTCAGGCCGAGCCGCCCGACGTACACCGGATCGGCGCCGTCCGCGGCGACGATCCGGCCGAGGCACAGGTCCAGCCCGAAGCGGCGCAGCGCGCGCAGCCGGGCGGTCAGCCGGTGGATCTCCGCGTCCCGGTCCATCGCAGCCCGGCCCGGGCCGCCGGGCGCCCTGCGCATCTCGTCGAGGCGGCCGGACAGTTCGGCGGTCTCCCGGTCCAGGGCCCTCGCGACGGTCGCGAAGTGCCGCTCGTCGGCGGCGATCAGCGCCGGGTCCGCCTTGGCGGCGAGGTGCCCGGGCAGGTCGAACGCACCGGTGGTCGAAGGGTTCATCTCACGCACTCCGATCCGAGGCCGCACCCGCACCGTCCCGCGTCCCGTGAACGGGCATACCTGAACACACGTCGTGAATCTCCCAAATCCGCAGCTACCAGCTCAGACGAGCGATTGTGCGGCATCACGGGGGCCTTGCCGCAAGACCCCCGGTGCGCTATACGTTGAGAGTGGCAAGGGACGGGTTCACTCCCTTGCCTTCGTCGTCCGCGCTGCCGGACCCCCGCCCGTGCACCGCCTGCTGCGGACGCCGTACGCGCCCCCCGCCCTTGAAGTCCTGCCGTCTTGGCGTCCCTTGTCGTCCCGCCGACGGGGCGGCCAGTGGCAGGGGGTAGCGTCGGCGGCATGCCCGACGCCGTCGACGTGTCCGCGGCCCTGCGCGGCGGAGTGCCCACCCGCGACCGGGCCTCCGCCTTCCTGCGCTGGTTCGCGGAGGCCTGGACGGACCGGCCGCTGCGACCGGAGGACGGCTGCCCCGCTGACGAACTCGCCGCCGCGGAGGCCGAACTGGGCTTCGCACTCCCCGCCGCACTGCGCGAGGGCTACGCCCTCCTCGGCCGCCGGGACGACCTGACCCGGCACCAGGACCCGCTCGTCCCGCCGGGCGGCCTCCATGTCGACGACGCCCTCGGCGGACTGCTGGTCTTCCGCCGCGAGAACCAGGACTGCGCGGCCTGGGCGGTCCCGCTCGACCTCGCCGACCGGGACGACCCGCCCGTGCTGGTGGAGTCCCACCGGGGCTGGATCCCCTTCCTCGACCGGATGTCCCTCGCCTGGGTCGAACTCGTGCTCAGCGAGTCGCTGTTCGCCGCGGTCAGCACCTACGACGCCTGCGAACTGCCGGACACCCTCCTCCCGCGGCTGCACGCGGGGTACACCCGCCTCGACCTGCCCGACCACCCGATGTGGGCCTGCGACGAGGACTCGCCCGTGCGCTGGTACGCCGCCCCCGGCCGCCTGCTGCGCCGCGACGGCGTGCAGGACCGCTCCTGGCTCCACGCCCGCGGCCGGACGCCCGGCGACCTCGACGCCCTCCGCGCCGACCTCCCCGGCCCCTGGGTCTGCTGACGGCCGCCCGCGCGGCGGCACCCCGGCCCGGTGCCGTCCGCCGCTGCGGTGGTGCCCCCGACGAGCTGCGCCCGGCGGCGGACCGTCCCGGTGATCCGGACGGGTGCGAACGGCGAGGTGCAGCCCGGTGGGGTCGGGTGGTCCTCGAGGACGTGCAGGCGCTCGCCGATGCCGATCGCGCGGGCACGGTGCTCGGCGCTCGCGACCACCGGAACCGGATCGGCGGACCGGGCGACCCGCGGCTCCTCGGCGTGCGGGCTCTTCTTCACCACGTGGTTGACGAGCCAGTCCTGCACCTTGGGCGTGCGGCCCCGCGCAGCGTGCCGTCCAACTCGTCGCGCCCGAAGACCTTCGGACGGCAGATCAGGGCGGCCGGCAGCCGTCCGCGCGGAGTCGCCCGTGGGCCCGGAGTCCGCGGGCGAGGTCGTGCTGGGTCTTCAGCCGCTCGGCGATCGCGCCCAGCCCACGGTCGCGGTTCGGCTCGGTCCGGTGGCAGGCCTTCGAGGGGCGCAGCGCCGGCCCGCGGACCCCGGTAGGGTGCCGCCATGACCGAGCCGGTGCGCTTCCCCGTCCGTCCGGTGCGCGCCGTGCGGTACCGCAAGCACGGCGTCGGCGGCTGCGGTCCGTTCGTCGACGTCACCCTGGACTTCGAGCCCGCCGAGGACGGTGTCGTCTTCGAGGTGGCGTCCGGTGTGCTGGCCGACTGGGACTGGCCGGAGGACCTGCCGGTCTTCTTCGCCGCCTGCGAGCACGGCGTCCGCGACGAACTCTCCGCGGCGGCGCCCGGTACCCGGCCCGCCGTGCGGGTGGTGCTGACCGGCGCCCGCGCCCACGCCGTCGACTCCGGCGAGTACGCCTTCCTGCTCGGCGGCCGGCACGCGACCCGCGAAGCCCTCGCGAGAGCCGCGGCCCGGGACGCGCCCGCGCCGGACGGAGGTCAGTCCTCGGCGCCGAGGTAGACGGCCGGACCCTCCAGCTGCATCCGCCGTTCGACGAAGAACCGCGAGGCCGCCACCACCGCACCCCCGACGGCGCCCAGCAGCGCCGCTGCCGTGCCCTCGCCGCTGCCGACACTGCCGAGGCCCGCGTACGCGCCGAGCACCGCACCGACCAGGACCGGGCCCCGCTCGTCCGGCTCCGCGCGCTCGACGATCTCCACGAAGGCCACCGCGAGGCGGCTCGCACCGGCCCGGTCCCTGATCCGTGCCGCGCAGCCCGCCGGGTCGGCGCCGTCGAAGGCCAGCCGTCCGAGCTCGCGCACGTCCTCGACCTCGTCCCGGGTGAGCCCGACCGTGGTGAGCCGCAGCAGGTGGTAGCGCAGCCGTCCGAGCGCGGCGTCCTCGAAGACGAAGTCCCGGGCGATGCGGAACGCCCTGCCGGTCTCGGGGGAGGGACCCGGATCCTGGGCACGGCTCGTGGGCACGGTGGTCCCTTCCTGGAAGCGCAGGCGGTCGCCGGACCGGTTCTCGGCATCCGTCCGGTCATCCGTGCCCGGTTCGGCCGCCGGCCGACCACCTGTCCTGCGGATCTGCCCCGACCGGGCGAGTGGCCGGACGCCCGCTGCCACCGTCCGGGTGTCCGGGGGAGTGCCGCACCCCGCCCGGCGGGTGCTGTCGGCCGGAAGCCGCAGTCCGGAAGCCCGCCGGTCGGGAGAGGCCGGTCGAGAGCGGTCGACCGTTCGGGTGATCAGGGCCGCCGGCGGCCGGGCAGCAGCATGCAGAGCGGCACGGCGACGGCGGTGAGGCCGGCCGACCACCAGAAGGCGTCGGCGAAGCCGCTGGCCAGGGCGTCCGGGGTGCGGGCTCCGCCCGTGGCGTGCTGGAGGACGACCGCGAGCGCGGCGGTGCCCACCGAGCCGCCGACCTGCTGGGCGATCCGGGTGATGATGCTCGCGTCCGGGATCTCCCGGTGTCCCAGGCCGGTGAAGGCGGCGCCGCTGAGCGGGATCATGACGGCGCCCATGCCGATGCCGCGGAGGAGCAGTGCGGCCATCAGCGGCAGCTCGCCGGAGTCGGCGGTGGCGAGCGCGAACGGCACGGTCGCCGCGGTGGTGAGCACGAACCCGGCGAGGGCGACCGGACGCGGCCCGAGACGGTCGGTGAGGCCGCCGGCCAGGGTGCGGGCGAGCAGCGCGCCGACGCCCTGCGGGACGAGGAGCAGCCCGGCGCCGAGCGCGTCCTCGCCGCGGACCTGCTGCCAGTACAGCGGCAGCAGCAGCATCGCCCCGTACAGGGCGGCGCCGGCCAGGAAGCCCAGGGCGGAGGACGAGGCCAGCGCCCGGTGGCGCAGGAGCCGCAGGTCGACCAGGGCACCGGCGCGGGTCAGGGCCCGTGCGGTGAATCCGCCGATCAGGGCGAGCCCGCCGAGCAGCGGCACCAGCACCCCGGCGCTCGCGAAGCCCGCGCTGCCCGCGACCCGGGACAGGCCGTGGACGGTCGCCGCGACCCCCGGGGAGAGCAGTAGCAGGCCGACGGCGTCGAGACGGGTGCGGGAGCCGTCGGGTGCGGGCCGGTCGTCGGGCAGGTTGCGCCGGGCCAGCCAGGCGCCGACGGCGCAGAAGGGCACGTTGACGAGGAAGAGCCAGCGCCAGTCGGCCACGCTCAGCACGACGCCGCCCAGCACGGGGCCGAGGACGGGACCGAGTGCGGTGGGCAGGGTGACGGCGGCCATCACCCGGCCGATGTTGCGCCCCTTCGCGGCCTGGACGACCAGGGTGGCCATGAGCGGCATCATGATGCCGCCGCCGATCCCCTGGACGACGCGGAAGACGATGAGGGCGGGCGCGTTCCACGCCAGGGCGCTCAGCACCGAGCCGAGCAGGAACACGCCCAGGGCGGCGATCCACAGGCGCCTGCCGCCGAGCCGGGCCTGCGCCCAGCCGGCGAGCGGGACGGTGGCGAAGACGGCCAGCAGGTAGCCGGTGCTCACCCACTGGATCGTGGCGAGCGGAGCGCCGAGTTCGCGGGCCAGGTCGCCGAGGGCGACGGTGACGACGGTGGTGTCGAAGACGACGGCGAGGGCGCCGACCACGACGGTGAAGGCCGTGCGCCACAGGGCGGGGTCGATGCGGTCGGGGTCGGGCGCCGTCGTTCCGGCGCCGGCCCCGGTGATCTCGGGGATGCTCACGGGCAACCGCCTTAAGATATAGAGTCCTATCTTGCGGCGCCCAGCGTAGGGCGGCGGGATAAGATAGGCAAGTCTTTCTAATGGAGGTGCGGATGCCCGAGCGGCGCCGCGGGGCGGCACTGGAGAAGGCACTCCTCGACGCGGCCTGGGAGGAACTCACGGCCAACGGGTACGCCCGGTTCACCATGGACGCCGTCGGCCGCCGCGCCGGCACCAGCCCCCCGGTGCTCTACCGTCGCTGGGCCGACCGCGACGAGCTCGTCCGCGCCGCGATCGCCCACGTCCTGGAGGAGTCCCGGATCGAGGCGCCCGACACCGGGAGCCTGCGCGAGGACGTCCTCACCCTGATGCGGACGATCAACGCCACCCGCGTCCGGCTCGTCACCGTGATGAGCGTGCACCTGGCCGGCTACTACCAGGAGACGGGCACCGGCCCCGGCGACCTCCTCGCCGGCGGGCACGAGCCCAGCGGCGACGTGCTCTTCGAACGGGCCGCCGCCCGCGGCGAGATCGACCCGGACCGCCTCAGCGACCGGATCAAGGCCCTCCCCTTCGACCTGCTGCGCCACGAGATCCTCACGACCTACGCCCCCGTGCCCGACCACGTCCTCGAGGAGATCGTCGACACGATCTTCCTCCCGCTCGTGCGCTGACGGCGGCGGCCGGCCGGATGGGGCGGCGCGGGGTCCGTCGGTGGAATCGGATCATGGCGACGACGATCCGGGTGACCGTCGAGACCCCGGTGGCATTCCGGGCGGTGTCGGCGTGGTCCGCTTGACCGGTGCGGCGGCGGGCCGGAGAGTCGGGGTGCGGCGCCGCGGGTGCCGCCCGTCCGTGCCCGACCGGCCCGCCCGTCCGGAGACGGCAGGCGGCCCCGACCTTCGGGAGCGGCTGAGGCGATGCTGGTCGACCTGGTCGTGATCGGCACGGCCATCACCCTCGGGCCCCTGCACAACAGCGCCTTCATCCTGCTGCTCTCCTCGCAGCGCGGCGCCCGCAAGGGCCTGGCCTTCGTGCTGTCCTGGCTCGCCAACCTGGTCGCGGTGGTGGTGTGCGTGCTGCTGCTGACCGGCGGAACCCCGCCCGCCCGCCACAGCACGCCGTCGACCGCGGCCGACGCCGCCGAGCTGGCCATCGGCGTCGGCCTGGCGGGCTACGCCGTGTACCGCCACCGGCGGCCGCCCCGGCCGCACGGCCCGCCGCGCTGGACGGCCCGGGTCGACAACGCCTCGCTCGGCACCGCGGCCGGACTCGCCTGGCTGCTGCAGCCCTGGGCGCTGGTCGGGGCCGGCGCGGCCGTCGTCGTCGACGCCGACCTCTCCTCCCTCACCGACTGGATCGCCCTGATCGTCTACTGCCTGCTGGCCACGCTCAGCCTGGCCCTCATGGAGGTGTACGCCCTCCGGTCGCCGGCCGCCGCGAACGCCCGGCTGAACGGCCTGCGGACCTGGCTGACGCAGCACCAGGAGCGGCTGATCGTCACACTGTCGCTGGTGGCGGGCCTGTACCTGACCGCCAGGGGCATCTACCAGATCGTCGCCTGACGGTCCGTCGACCATTTCGGTCATTTCGCCCCGGCAGGCGGGTGCCCCCGCTATCGTCGGCCGGAATGCAACGGCGGCACCGGGGGGTGGCGATGTCAGGACACTACGGTCCCGGGGTCGGACGGGCGGACGGGGGCGGCTGCGGGTGCGCCGTCCTCCTGCTGTTCCCCGGCTGGTTCGTCGCCGGGTACCTGCTCGCCCTGCCCGCGGTGCTGCCCTGGGTGATGGCCGCCTCCAGCACGCCGCAACCCCCGCTGCAGGCCTCCCAGCGGGCCGTGCTGTGGGCGATCTCCGTCTTCACCGCGCTGCTGCTGGGCTGGACGGCCGGCGGCCGGGGCAGACCGCGGCCGGTCGCCCTGCTCGTCCGTGCCGCCCTGATCGGCGCCGCGGCGGCCGGTGCCGCGCTCGCCGCTCCGGCGGTCGTCCGGGCCGGGCTGGCGGGCCGGTCGCTCGGTGACCCGGCGACCCAGGCGGCCGGCGAGCACGTGCTCGCGGCCACCCTCGGCACGGTGGCCTCCGCCGTCGCCACCGCGGTCTGCTACTACGTCGTCCGCTGGTGGGGGCGGCGCGGCGCGGCACCGGCCGCACCCGCGCGGCCGGTGCACATCCCCGTCCGTCCGCGTACCACCGTCCGCCGGCCCGCCCCCGGCGAGGTCTGGCTGGCCGAGATCCCGCTGCGCGAGGACCGCAGTCAGGCGCTGCGGCACTACTGCGTCGTCCTGGAGAGCCACGCCTCGCACGCCACCGTCCTGCAGATCACCAGCCAGTCGAAGGATCACCGCGACGACTTCGTCAAGATGCCCAACGACGGCTGGGACCTGGTCTCCGGCAAGGACCACTGGCTGGAGCTGCGGCGCCGCGACGTGCCGTACCGGCAGTTCCTCAAGAACACCCCGCAGGGGCTCTGCCCGTCGGACACCTGGCAGGAGATCGTCCGCGCCGGGGCCTGAAGGCCGGCCTCAGCCGGCCGCGGGCACGATCCCGAGCAGGGTGCCGATCCGGCGGATCTCGTGGTCGAAGTAGGCCCGCGGGTCGGCGACGATCGCCGAGCGGTGGCCGAACACCTCGAAGGAGACCGCGCCGCACAGGTACGTCCAGGCCGAGACGCCCGCGACCACGAGGTCGGCGGGCACCTCGGCGGGCAGCCGGTCGAGCAGCGGCTGCAGTGCTTGCCGCGCCTCCTCGGGCGCGGCGGGTGCCGGGCCGGGGCGGTAGCCGCCCGCCGCCGCGGCCTCCGCGAACAGGGCGCCGATCAGGAACGGCAGGCGGGTGCCGGGGGCGGTGGTGTCCTCCGGGGCGGAGTAGCCGGGGACGGGGGAGCCGTAGATCAGCGCGTACTCGTGCGGGTGGGCCACCGCCCAGTCGCGGACGGCGTGGCACAGGGCCGTCCAGCGCTCGGCCGGCTCCCGGTCCGCCGCCGCGGTGACGGCCGCGTCCGCCGCGTCGCCCAGGGCGTCGTAGCTGTCGGTGATGAGCGCGGTGAGCAGCGCGTCCCGCCCGGGGAAGTACCGGTAGAGCGCGGAGGCGGAGACCAGGCCGATGTCCCGGGCCACCCCACGCAGCGAGAGGCCGTCCGGGCCGTGCTCGGCGAGCTGGCGGCGGGCCGCCTCCTTGATGTCCCGGGTGAACTCGATGCGGGCGCGTTCGCGGGCGGTGAGCGGCTTGGGGGCGGCGGGCATGGCCACCATCCTGGCAGTCGGCGAGAACGGTGGCAACGATCGAGCACGGCCCGCGCCGACGAGAACGGCGCGCATGGGAGAGAACGGTGTTCTTGACAGTGGCGGCCGCGTCCGCCAGGCTCGTGGTCGAGCGAGAACGGCGTTCTCGCACACCGTCGCACCGCGCTGCCGCGCACTGCACCGCAGCGCAATGCGGTGCAGTGCGCCGTCACCGCCCGCCCGACCCGTCCCTGGGGGAGCCCATCGTGAGCAAGCACCTGATCGTCGGCGCCGGCCCCGTCGGCACCGCCGCCGCCCGGCTGCTCGCCGACCGCGGCGAGGAGGTCACCGTGGTGACCCGCTCCGGCCGCACGGCCGCACCGCTGCCCGGCGTGCGACACCTGCGCCTCGACGCCACCGACGCCGAGGCCCTGGGCGCGGCCGCCGCCGGTGCCGCCGTCCTCTACAACTGCGCCAACCCCGCCTACCACCGGTGGGCGACCGACTGGCCGCCGCTCGCCGCCGCACTGCTCGGCGCCGCCGAGAGCTCCGGAGCCGTCCTCGCCACGGTCGGCAACCTGTACGGCTACGGCGCGGTCGACGGGCCGATGACCGAGGACACCCCGCTGGCCCCCAACACCGTCAAGGGCGCGGTCCGGGCCAAGATGTGGCAGGACGCCGAGGCCCTGCACCGGGCCGGGCGGATCCGCGCCACCGAGGTCCGCGGCTCCGACTACGTCGGCCCCGGCGCGGAGAGCGTGCTCGGCGAGCGCGTGGTGCCCCGGGTGCTCGCCGGCCGAGGTGTCCAGGTGCTCGGCGACCCCGACACCACGCACAGCTGGACGTACACCCTCGACGCCGCCCGGCTGCTGGTAGCCGTCGGCAGCGACGAACGCGCCTGGGGCCGGCCCTGGCACGTCCCCGGTAACCCGCCGCGCACCCAGCGCGAGGCCGTCGCCGACCTCGCCCGCGCCGCCGGCCTGCCGCCGGTGCCGGTGAGCCGGATCCCCGGCCCGGTGCTCGCCCTGCTCGGTCTGGTGAACCCCACCGTCCGGGCCGTCCGTGAGACCGCCTACCAGCTGGAACGGCCCTTCGTGATGGACTCCGCCGCCGCCGAGCGGACCTTCGGCCTGACTCCCACCCCCTGGCAGGAGGTGCTGACCGCGGTCGTCGAGGCCCACCGCGGCCCGCAGCCCGCGTGACCGGCGTCCCGGCGCCGGCGGAGGGGGGTCGGGCCGTGCTCCTGTGGATCAACGGCCCCTTCGGCGGCGGCAAGACGCAGACCGCGTACGAGCTCCGCCGACGGCTGCCCGGCAGCGTCGTCTGCGACCCCGAGCACCTCGGCTTCGGCCTGCACCGGATGCTGCCGCCCGCCCTGCGCGGCGACTTCCAGGACCTGGAGACGTGGCGCCGGGGTGTCTTCGAGGTCCTCGACCTGGTGCTCGACCGGCACCCCGGGCCCGTCCTCGTGCCGATGACCGTCGTCGACCCGCAGTACTTCCGGGAGACCGTCGGCCGGCTGCGCGACCGCGGCCACGACGTCCGGCACTTCGCCCTGCTCGCGGAACGGGACACGGTGCTCCGCAGGCTGCGCGGCCGCGGCCTCGGCCACGCCCTGCGGGCCGCCGCGGGCAAGGACGCGCCGCTGCGCCGCGAGAGCTTCGCGGTGTCCAGGCTCGACCTGTGCCTGGAGCGCCTGCGGGGCGAGGAGTTCGCCGAGCACCTGTGGACCGACCGGCTGACCGTCGCCCAGGCCGCGGACCGGATCGCCGCGTCGGCCGGGATCCGGCTCGCCCCCGACACCGGCGGCCCGCTGCGCGGCGCCCTCCGGCGGACCTGGACGAGCCTCCGGCACATCCGCTTCGACTGATGGCGCCTCGGCTGACGGCGCCTCCGCTGACGTCGCGTCGGCCGGCAGCGGCGGCGGGATAGCCTGCACGTGATCACCGGTGGCCATCGGTGACCGGCAGGGCCCGCCGCGGCCTTCCGAACCCCGAGAGGACTGCAGGATGCAGCTGCGCTGTGCCGTGCTCGACGACTTCCAGGACGTCGCGACGACCGTCGCGGACTGGTCGCGGCTGGACGGCCGGGTCGAGGTCGTGAGCTTCCGCGAGCACTTCACCGACGAGGACGCGCTCGCCGCCGCGCTCGCCGACTTCGACATCGTGGTGACCCTGCGCGAGCGGGTGGCCTTCCCCGGCACGCTGCTGCGCCGGCTGCCCGGGCTGCGGCTGCTGATCGCCTCCGGCATGCGGAACTCCGTCATCGACCGGGCGGCCGCCGCCGAACTCGGCATCACCGTCTGCGGCACGCAGAGCCTCTCCACCCCACCGGTCGAACTCACCTGGGCGCTGATCCTCGGACTCGCCCGCGGCCTGGTCGCCGAGTCGACCGCCCTGCGGCAGGGCGGCCCGTGGCAGAGCACCGTCGGCGCCGACCTGCACGGCCGCCGGCTCGGCCTGCTCGGCCTCGGCAAGATCGGCAGCCGGGTGGCGCAGGTCGGCCTGGCCTTCGGCATGGACGTCGTCGCCTGGAGCCCGAACCTCACCGCGGAACGGGCCGGCGAGGTCGGCGTCGCCCTCGCCCCGTCCAAGGAGGAACTGCTCGCGAGCAGTGACGTGGTCTCCGTCCACCTGGCCCTCGGCGAGCGGAGCCGCGGGCTGCTGGGTGCACCCGAACTCGCACTGATGAAGCCCACCGCCTACCTGGTGAACACCTCCCGGGCCGCGATCGTCGACCAGGAGGCCCTGCTCGCCGCCCTGCACGAGGGCCGGATCGCGGGCGCGGGCGTCGACGTCTTCGACGTCGAGCCGCTGCCGGCGGACCACCCGATGCGCACCGCTCCCCGGCTGCTCGCCACCCCGCACCTCGGCTACGTCTCGCGCGGCAACTACGAGACGTACTACGGCCAGGCGGTGGAGGACATCGAGGCGTTCCTGGCCGGCACGCCCGTCCGCCTGCTCGGCTGACCGCCGACGCCGCCGCCCACCGGGCCCGACCCGTCCTCACGGGCTCGGGCGCTGCTCCGGAAGCTCCGTGTCCGTGTCCGTGTCCGCGATCGTGTCTGCGGTGGTTGCGGTGTCAGCGGCCGCCTCCACGGCCTCGACGGCTTCCTCGAGGGCTGTCGCCATCGCCTCCTCCACCGAGTCGTAGACGGCGAGGACGGCCCGGCGGCCGGTCTCGTCCAGGACCCGGCTGACGGCGGGGCTGGCCGCCGACAGGCGGAGCCGGACACCGGCGGCCCGGGCGTCCTCGCCGAACCGCAGCAGGTAGTCCATCGCGGCGGAGTCGCACACCAGGACGCGGGCGAGGTCGAGGACCAGCAGCCGCCGACCGGTCCGGAGGGCCAGGTCGAGGCCCTGCCCGGCCTGGAGCAGGCCGGCTTCGGTGAGGGTGCCGGTCACCCGGCACAGCGCGCCGTCGTCGCCGACGGCGTCGCACACCATCTCCAGTGCGGCCGGATCCCTGAGCGGCCCGCCGTGCAGGTCGTCGGTCATGCGTTCCGCACCTCCCTGCGGCTGCCGGACGGACGAGGGTGCCGTCGCGCCTACCCGCCCCCGCCCGGTTCGGACGGTAAGCAGGGAAAACTACGCGATCGACCCGCTGCCCGTCACATCCCGGCGGTCCGGCGCCGCATCGGCGGCCGGTCCAGCACCTCGACGTGGACGATCCGGTCGTCGACCACGTCGAGGACGAGCAGGCCCGCGTCGGCGAGCAGCGGTAC
Organism: Kitasatospora sp. NPDC085895; assembly: GCF_040702125.1. NCBI lineage: Bacteria > Bacillati > Actinomycetota > Actinomycetes > Kitasatosporales > Streptomycetaceae > Kitasatospora > Kitasatospora sp. NPDC085895. The sequence goes on from NZ_JBFBJY010000034.1 coordinate 55,861, forward strand.
GGCGCGGTGGCCCGGCCCGTACGGCTGGCCCGGCGGGTGCTCGGAGGTGCGGATGCTCTGGCAGGACGCCTCGCCGCAGCCGCACTCCGCCACCAGCCGCAGCGCAGGGACGCCCGCGGCCAGCCGGTGTTCGCCCTCCTCCAGCAGGAGGGCGGTCAGTTCGTCGGCGAGGTCCGGGAGGACGTCGCGGACCAGCGGGCGGGTCCGATCCATGGCGGGAGAGTAGTGGGCGAGGCCGCCCATTGCCAGATGGGAACATGTGTTCGAGAATGAAGGGGTGGTCGCCGATGTCCCGTTCTCGCGTGCGGCCCGGCCGCCGACCGTGCCGGGGGACGTGGTGTTCGCCCCGCAGGCACTGATGAACGGACCCGGTCCGTGCCGGGACGTCGCACCGCGCTGGCGCTGGGTGCAGATCCGGCTCGGCGGCGGCTGGCGGCCCGCCGAGCTCACCACCTGGCGCCGGTACCGCGGCAGCACCGCCTGGGTCGCCCTCGTCCGCTGGGGGAGCGGCGCGGCCGACCGGGGCTGGGTGCTCTACGACCCGTCCGCCTTGCAGCCGGCGCCGGAGCCCGCCGCACCCCGGCCCGGCGGCACGCCCCGGACGTCCGGCCGGCTCTGAAGGTCCCGGCGGTGCCCCGGCCGTGAAGGCCCCGGCCGGTCAGGACGCCGTGCGAAGCCCGCGGCCGGCCTTCTCCACCGCGGCCTGCAGCTCGTCGCGGTTCATCGCCGAGCGGTGCGGGATGCCGAGCTCCGTGGCCCGCTTGTAGAGCTCGGGCTTGGTCAGCTTCGACAGGTCCTCCGCCGCCTTCGACGAACCGACCCGCTTCTTCTCCGGCGCCGCGCCGCCGCGGTCCGCCGCCGACGAGGTGCTCTTCTTGCCGCCCGCGGCCTTCGGCGTCCGCCCGGCCTTCGCCCGCGGGGCGGACCCGGTCGCCTCCGCGGCCCCGCCCGAGTCGCGCTTCGCGGCCCCGCCCGAGTCGCGCTTCGCGGCCCCGCCGCGGGCGTCGTCCAGGCTCCGCCGCAGGACGTCCATCAGGTCCACGACGTTGGTGGCCTCGGTCGGCGGGCCCTCGGAGAGCACCGTCTCCCGGCCGGCCTGCTTGTCCTCGATGAGGCGGCGGACCTGCTCCTCGAAGGTGTCCCGGTACTCCTCCGGGTCCCAGTCGACGGCCAGCGTGTCGATCAGCTGCTCCGCCGTGCGCAGCTCGGCGCCGCTGAACTTCTCCCGGCCGTCCGGCAGGTCGTCGATCTCCCGGCGCGGGTCCCGCACCTCGTCGGCGAAGTGCATGGTGTGGAGTTCCAGCAGGCCGTTCTCCGAGCGGACGGCCGTCAGGTACTCCTTGCCGCGCATGGAGAACATCGCCAGCCCGGCCCGGTTCGACCGCTCCAGGGCCTTGGTCAGCAGGGCGTAGACCTTGCCGTACTCCTTGCCCTTCGGGCCCAGGTAGTACGTCTTGTCGAAGTAGATCGGCTCGATCTCGCCGAGGTCGACGAAGCCGGAGACGTCGATCGTCCGCGATCGGCCGGGCGAGATCTGCTCCAGTTCCTCCGGCTCCACGACGACGTACTCGCCGTCGCCGACCTCGTAGCCCTTCACGATGTCGCCGAAGGCGACCTCCTCGCCGGTGCGCTCGTTGACCCGGCGGTTGCGCACCCGGTCCGAGGTGCCGCGTTCGAGCTGGTGGAAGCGGACGGTGTGGCTGTCCGTCGCCGTGTACAGCGCCACCGGCACGGTCACGAGGCCGAACGTCAGGACACCCGTCCACACTGGCCTGGTCATCGCCGCTCCTCTCAGTGAGCGCCGCGCACCCCTCCCGGACGGGATCGCCGGCCGCGTCTGCGACGGTCCCGGGCGGTCGCCCGCCGGCGGCGCACGGGTTCGCACCGGCTTCCAGGGTACGGACGGAAGGCCCCCGCGGCTCGGCGGCAACGGCCCCGACCAGTGTCTTTCGCGGCCGGGGAGGGGATCCGGCCCGTCGGCCGGCCGACGGTCGGCGGGCGGGCGGTCGGCCTGCTCAGCCGTCGGCCAGCTCCGCCAGCCGGGTGCGGGCCCGTTCGGCCCGGGTGCGGGCGTCGGCGCTGCGGTCGGCGGCGTCGGAGGCCTCCCGCCGGGCCTCGGCCAGGGCGCGGCCGGCCTCCTGCGAGTCGGCCTCCGCCGCGGACAGCTCCGCCTCGGCGGTGCGCAGTGCCGCGCGGGCCTGCTCGGTACGGTCGGCGGCCCTCCGTCCGGCGGCGGCGAGGCGGTCGGCCGCCCGGTCCAGCCGGGCCTGCTCACGTCCGGCGGCCCGCTCCTCCTGCTCGGCCGTCGCGAGGGCGCGTTCCGCCTCCGCGCGCCGCCGCCGGGCCTCCTGCTCCGCCGCGCGGTCGGGTTCCGGGGCCTTCCGGCGGCCAGGTCCGGGGCCGGTGGTCTTCGGCCGTCCAGCTTTCGGCCGTTCAGCTTTCGGCCGGGATTCCGTGGGGGGCTTCGCGGCCGGTTCAGCCGTCGGCGCACCCCACCCGGCGGGCAGCTCGCCGGTCGGCAGGGTGCCGCCCTCCTCCAGCGGGCCGGTCAGCCGGCCCGCCGCGAAGGCCGCCGCGGCGGCCTCGCTCGCCAGCGCGGCCCGCAGCGACTGCTCGACCTCTCGCAAGGGCGCTTCGCCGAGCGGTTCACCGGCCTCGGCGGCGCCGTCCCTGACCTGCGCGGTGAGCGCCGCGACCAGCCGGCGGCGCTCGGCCGACAGCTCGCGCAGGGCGGGCCCGGCGAGTTCGGCCTGCGCGCGGCGCAGCGAGCCGCCCAGGTCGAGCAGGGCGCGCGTCTCCTCGGGGCGGGTGTGCACCAGCAGGTTGACCGCCCAGGCGCTGCGGGTGGGCCGGCGCAGGGCGGCGATCCGAGTGGCGAGCGCCCGGTCGCCGGCCCGCCTGGCCTCGGCGGCGGCCGCCGTCCGGGCCGCGGTGAAGCCGGCCGGGGACAGCGTGTACAGCCGGTCGGCGACGGCGTCGAAGCCCTCCACGGCGCAGCCTCCCTGTGGTTCGTCCGGCCGCCCGCCGGCCGTCGCACCTCGATTCGCTCACCGCCGGGCCGCCGCCGCACGCCGGGGCGGGAGCGCCCGCCCGCTTCCCGGACGGATTGGACAGCCCAGACTGTACAGCATGGCTGGACAGTTCAGCCTGAAGGTTCTACGGTGGGAGGCATGGAAGAGCCCGCCACCGCCGTCGTCACCGCCTCCGCCGTCCGCGCGGCGCGGGAGCTCCGCGTGGTCTTCAGCCGGCTGCGCCGCCGCCTCAAGGAGACGTACGACACGGACGGGCTCACCCCCACCCAGACCTCCGTGCTCAGCCGGCTCAGCAAGGACGGCCCGGCCTCCGCCAGCGACCTGGCCGCCGCCGAGCGCGTCCGGCCGCAGTCGATGGCCGCCACGCTCGCCGTCCTCGACGAGCGCGGCCTGGTGCTGCGCCGCCCCGACCCCGGCGACGGCCGCCGCCAACTGGTCTCGCTGAGCGACCCCGGGCTGGCCTTCCTGGAGGACTGCCGGCGCGCCGGCGAGGAGTGGCTCGCCCGCTCCCTGCAGGCGCACTTCACCGAGCAGGAGCGGCAGACCGTCGTCGAGGCGCTGGCCCTGCTGGACAGGCTGTCCGACGCATGAACCTCCGCACCGTCCGCTCCACCCTGCGCCCCCGACGCGGGGGAGCGCCCGAGGACGCCTTCGACCGCCGGCTGCTCGCGCCGATGATGCTCGGCGCGATCCTCAACCCGGTGAACTCGGCGATCCTCGCCGTCTCCCTGGTGCCGATCGGTGCCGCCTTCGGTGCCCCGCCCGCCGCCACCGCGTGGCTGGTCTCCGCGCTCTACCTCGCCACCGCGATCGGCCAGCCGGTGGTCGGCCGGCTCATCGACCTGCACGGCCCGCGCCGGCTCTTCCTGGCCGGCACCGCACTGACCGGCGTCGCCGGCCTGGTCGGCATGCTCGCCCCGGACCTCGGCGTGCTGATCGCCGCCCGGGTGCTGCTCGGCTTCGGCACCTGCGCCGGCTACCCGGCCGCCATGTACCTCGTCCGCAGCGAAGCCGACCGCACCGGCCGGGACAGCCCCGCCACCGTCCTGACGGCCCTCGCCGTCACCACCCAGACCGTCGCCGTCATCGGACCCTCGCTCGGCGGCCTGCTGATCGGCCTCGGCGGCTGGCGCACCACCCTCGCCGTCAACATCCCGCTCGCCCTCGCCGGGCTGTACCTCGGTGCCCGCCGGCTGCCCCGCACCGCCCCGCCGCAGCGCACCCGCGGCAACCTCGCCACCACCCTGGACCTCGCCGGGATGGCGCTCTTCGCCGCCGCCCTCGTCCCGCTGCTGCTCTTCCTGATGCACCCCACGGCCGCGGACTGGTACCTGCCCGCCGTCGCCGTCCTCGCGGCAGCCTGCTTCGCCCGCCGGGAGCGCCGCGCCGCCGACCCGTTCATCGACCTGCGGGTGCTCGGCGGAAACCTGCCGCTGATCGCCACCTACACCCGCGCCCTGCTCGCGTACACCGTCGCCTACGCCTTCCTCTACGGCTGCGCCCAGTGGATGCAGGAAGGTCGAGGGCTCACCGCCCCGCAGGCCGGACTCGTCCAACTCCCGCTCTTCGGCACGGCGATCGTCGTCTCCGCGGTCACCGGCCGGCGGCGGCAGATCCGCGGCAAACTCCTCGCCGGCGCCCTCGGCCAGATCGCGGCCTGCACCCTCGTCCTGCTGCTCGGCCCGCACTCCCCGATCTGGCTGCTGCTCGTGGTCGCGCTCGCCTTCGGCATTCCGCAGGGCCTCAACGGACTCGCCCTGCAGAGCGCCGTCTACCACCAGGCGCACCCCGCACGGATCGGCTCCTCGGCCGGACTCCTGCGCACCTTCAGCTACCTCGGCGCGATCGTCGCCGCCGCGGCCACCGGCGCCTTCCTCGGCCACGGCGCCGACACCGCCGGCCTGCACCAACTGGCCTGGTTCATGCTCGCCGCCGCCGTCCTCCACCTGCTCGTCACCGCCGCCGACCGCTCACTGCGGCAGGTCGGCGCCCCGCAGCAGGACACCCCCGCCCCACCCGCGGCGGCCGCCGCCCACCGCGGCCCGTAGCCGCCGCCCGCACACCCGTACGGAAGGAAACGCCGCCATGACCGGCACCGCCCTGCTCGTGATGGACCTCCAGGTCGGCATCGTGAGCCGCATCGACGAACCCGACTACCTGCCACGCCTCGCCCGCGCCGTCGAGGCCGCCCGGGCCGCCGGCGTCCCGGTGGTGTACGTCGTCCTCGGCTTCCGGCCCGGCCATCCCGAGATCCCCGCGCGCAACAAGAGCTTCGGCGCGCTGCGGCCCGGCGCGTTCACCCCCGACGACCCCGGCGCCGCCGTCCACCCCGACCTGGCACCCCGCGAGGGCGACACCGTGGTCACCAAGAAGCGGATCAGCGCCTTCGCGGGCAGCGACCTCGACCTCGTCCTGCGCGGCTCCGGGATCGAGCACCTCGTCCTCACCGGCATCGCGACCAGCGGCGTCGTGCTGTCCACCGTCCGGCAGGCCGCCGACCTCGACCACCGCCTCACCGTCCTCTCCGACGGCTGCGCCGACGCCGACCCCGAGGTCCACCGCGTCCTCACCGGCAAGGTGTTCCCCCGTCAGGCCGAGGTCACCACCGTCGAGGAGTGGCTGACCACGCTGAAATGAACGGCGATCGCGCCGCAGTCGCACCCTGCTAGATTTCGATCATGGGCACCGGGGTGGGCGGACGCGAGCTGTACGAGGGCCTGACGGAGGGTGCCGGGCCGGGTGCCCACCGGGAGGCCGCCCTCCCGTGGCTGGCGGAGACGGGCCGCGCGTACCGCGAACGGCTGCACACCGCGGCCGCGTGCAGCGGCTGGTGGGGGGACCGCCGCACCGACGAGCGGGTCGGCGCGCTGCACATGGAGCTGTACGCGCTCGGCCGGGTGAGCGACATCCTGCTGCTCGCCCGGCAGGCGCCCGCCGGCCCGTGGGACCCGGGCGTCGAGGGGCTCGCGTTCTCCGACGAGGAGTACCTCGGGCTCTTCACCGGCCTCGGCATGACCCCGTTCAGCGGGGGCGGCTTCGACCCCTTCCTGCACGAGATCGTCGAGGTCGAACAGGCCGACGACCCGGCGGCGCCGATCGAGGTCACCGAGGTGCTCTGGCCCGGGCTGATGCTCGGCGAACTGCTGTTCTCGCGGGCGGGCGTCCGCGTCCGGGCCGGTGCCGCGCACGCCCGGCGCGGCGTCGCGGACCGCTCGCCGCTGTACTGGACCTTCCGCCGCCGCCACCGGCAGACGGTCGACCTCTCCCAGGGCTGGGGCGGCAACTCGCAGTGGTCGACGGACCTGCGGCTCGACTACCGCACCCCGTCCGGCGACCACCTGAACGTCGACGGCGACCGCCCCGTCGACGGCAGTCCCGTGCTGGCGCTCGACCATCCGGAGAACCTGAGCCCCCGGGAACGGCTGCTGACCCCCCGGGAGCGGCGCGACCTGCTGCGCCACCGATGCCTGCTGCGGACGCCCGAGGCCGTCGCCGAACTCGACCGGGACACGCCGTGGGACCGTGAGGTCATCCCCTTCGACTGGCGGCTCCCCGCCGCCGAGGAGTGACCCGGGGCCGCGCCGCGAAAACGCCTTGCCGCACACCCCGGGCGGCCCCCTACCATCGGCGCGCTCCGCCCGACAGCTACCCGAAGGGTGCCGATGGCCCTCGAGATCGACCTGCCGCTCACCTCCGCCGCCGAGGCCGACACCGAGGCGGCCGGCCTGGCCGCCGAGGTCACCGACCTGGGCACCGAGCGGTTCCTGCACGCGGTGCTCGCCCGCCCCGCCCGGATCCACCACCGCAGCACCGAGCGGCTGATCGGCCTGCCCACCGGCGTGCCGGCGGTGGCCGAGCCCTCCTCCAGCCTGCTGCTGCGCGCCCTCCACCTGTGCTTCGCCGCCCACCTGCCGCTCAGCCTCTCGCCCGACGTGCTCTGGTACACGGTCGTCCACGAGAGCGCCGTCCACGTCCGCTTGAACGCCGACCGCTACGCGCACCTGTTCACCGACACCCCCGGGTGCACCCGCACGATCGTGGTCCGCGACGACGTGGCCCCCGCCGACTGGGAGCGCTCGATCCGCCGCGTCCGCGAGCCGCTGCACCGGAACCTCGGCGAGGCCACCACCGAGCTCTTCCTGCCCCCGTTCTCCACCACCACCCCGACGGACACCGCCGCGGCCCTGGTGGCGCTGATGGACGTGGTCAGCCCGTACCACCGGTTCCGCTGGGTGACCATGTGCGGCATCCCGCGCGTCCGGCTGGAGGGCAGGCCCGAGGACTGGCAACTGCTCGCCGACCGCACCCGCGCGCTGGGGGAGCGGCTCACCGGACTGCGCCCCTGGCTGGCCGGGTTGCTCCCGGTGCTGGACGAGATCGCCGCCACGGCCGCCGGCCGGCGGACCGACGAGCAGTTCTGGCGGTCCCTCTACTCGTGGGAGTCCGCCTCGGGCGGCGACACCGTCACCGGGTGGATCACCGCCTTCCTCGCCCACCGGTACACCGACGACGGCCCCGTGCCCAAGGAGGCCTTCGGCCGGACGGAGACCGACGCGGCGGACCTGCCCGCCCACGTCTCCCGGGTGCCGTTCCGCTGGGAGACGCCCTACGGCACCTGCGACATGGCCTTCCTCGGCGGTGTCCTCGGCATCGAACGCGACGGCGAGTGGGTCCGGCCCCGGCTGGGCGTCGCGGTCGCCGAACTCCTCGCCGCACGCACCGAGGAGGACCTGCCGCTGCCCGACGAGTGGACGCTCGCGAACGTCCGGCGCCTCACCGGCTGCCCGGAGGCCCGCGTCCTCGACCCCCTCGGCCGGGTCACCGTGCGCGGCGCACCGATCACCGCCGATCTCGCCGTCGAGTGGGACGGCCTCTGCGCGGTCCGCGACACCGACGGCGGCTGGCACCTCGGCGACCTGGTCTCCGCGGCCAACGACGTCTCCTGCTGGCGCAGCACCGGGCCCGACCTCGCCGACGCCCTGCGCCTGGCCTGACCGTCAGGCGTCCGCGGTGCCCTCGCCGTCGGGCCGGAAGAACCGGACCAGCCGGGCCGCGCCGTCCTCGGACATCAGCATCGCCGTGATCCGCTCCGACTCCCGGGCCGCCACGGCGCTGCGTTCGAACATGGCGGTCTCGTAGCGGCGGACGGCCCCGGCGAGGTCGTCCGGTGCGGCGGCGATCTCCCGGGCGAGTTCCGCGGCGTCCAGCATGGCGGTGTTGGCGCCGAGGCCGACCGGGGGCATCAGATGGGCGGCGTCGCCGAGCAGGGTCACGCCGGGCACGGAGGGCCAGGTCAGCCCCACGGGCAGTGCGGTGAGCGGACGCGGGACGAACGGCTCGTCGCACGCCTCGATCAGCGCCCGGAACTGCGGCGCCCAGTCGGAGAACAGGCCCGTCAGGGCGTGGCGCGCGGCGTCCCGGTCGGCGAAGGGGACGCCGCAGGTGGCGAGCCAGTCCTCGGGCGTGTGGAAGGAGAGGAAGACGCGGATCCGCCCCCCGCCCTGCCGCTGGGCGGCGAGCGAACGGCCCGGGCCGAGCGCCCAGTAGTTGCCGCGACCGACCAGCGCCGACAACTCGGGGTGGCTGCGGTCGGCGGCGGAGATGCCGCTCTCCACGGTGTTGCTGCCGAGGTGGGCCGGCCGGGCGGCGGTGACCAGCGGGCGGACACGGGAGTGGGCGCCGTCCGCGCCGACCAGCAGGTCGCAGTCGTCCGTCGCACCGCCCTCGAAGTGCAGCCGCCGTCCGCCCTCCGGCCGGCGGGTGGCGTGCCGGAAGGTCCGGCCCCAGCGGACGGTGCCGGCGGGCAGCGAATCCAGCAGCAGGTCCCGCAGGTCGGCGCGGTCGATCTCGGGCCGGTCCATCGGGGCGTCGTCCGGGGTGTCCTCCTGCAGCAGCAGGGTGCCGGTGTGGTCGAGCAGGCGCAGGTCCTGGCCCTCGCGGCGGGCGGCGCGCAGGAAGGCGGTCTCCAACCCGGCCTCGCGCAGCGCCCGTTGCCCGCTCTCCCGGTGCAGGTCGAGCGTGCCGCCCTGGGGGCGGGCGGTGCGGTCGCGGTCGCGTTCGTGCACCACGGCCTCGATCCCGTGCAGGTGCAGGATCCGGGCGAACGTCAGGCCGCCCGGCCCGGCCCCGACCACGGCGATCCGCGGGCTTCGGGTGTCGGTCTCCACGGTGTCCCCTCCTCCGGATCCGGCGGCGCCGCCACCGGATCGATACGCCGTATCGGTCGATACACTGTATCGGCCGCGACGGCGTACTGTGAGCCCCGGTGCGGAGGGACCGCGGAAGGGCAGGTCGGGCATGGTGCGGCGGGACGGGGCGGACGGTGCCGCAGGGGCGGCCCGGTCCAGCGTGTGGGAGCGTCCGGAGCCTGCCGCCCGACCGGCACCGAGCCCGCTGAGCCGCGAACGGATCGTCGCCGCCGCCGTCGAACTCGCCGACGCCGACGGGCTGGAGGCGGTCTCGCTGCGCAAGGTCGGGGCAGCCCTCGACGCCGGCCCGATGCGGCTGTACCGCTACCTCTCGACCAAGGAGGAACTGCTCGACCTCATGGCCGACGCCGTTCACGGCGAGATCGCCGCCCCGGACGCGGACGCCCCGGACGCGGGCGCACCGGATGCGGACTCCGGCGGCACGGACGGCGACTGGCGCGCGGTGCTGCGCGCCTCCGCCCACCGGACCCGGCGCGCAGCGCTCCGCCACCCCTGGTTCGCCGACCTGCTGGGCGGCCGCCCCGGGCTCGGCCCGAACGCGCTCGGCAACCGGGAGACCGTCCTCGCCGCCCTCTACGGCGCGCCCGGCTTCCTCGGGATCGACGCCGTGCTGCGCGCGGTCGGGACGGTCGACGACTACCTCGTCGGCGCGCTGCGCCGGGAGACCGCCGAACTGCGCGCCGAGCGGGACACCGGCCTGGACAAGGACGCCTGGCGGCGCTCGGAAGGCCCCTACCTCTCCCGGATGCTCGCCGCCGGCAACTACCCGGCGCTGGCCGCCGCCGTCCGGTACGGCACCCACACCGACCCCGCCACCGCCTTCGAGGCCGGACTCGACGTCGTCCTCGACGGCATCGCCGCCGGACTCGCGCCCGGCGGCTGACCGGGCCCGGCCCGGGGGCGTGCCGCGGCACGGCGCTGTCGGTGGCGGCTGCGATCCTGCCGTCATGGACGAGCACCTGATGCGCGGGCGGGTCTACGGCGCCGACTACGACGATCCCGATCCCGGGCCGCAGCCCGGGCACGCCTACCGCGAACTGGTCGCCGGGCCGCTCGACGGACTGCTGCTCGACGTGACCGGCTGGAGCGAGGCCGAACTCGCCGAGGGGGCCGCGCTGCCCACCGAGATCGGCTCCCACGGCCCGGGCGGCCGCGCCCAGTACGCACCCCGCACCGGCGACCCCCGGCACTGGGACTGGCGCGGCGACACCCCGCCCTGAGCCCGGCCACCCGGCCGTCAGCCGGTCCGGGTCAGCACCGCGGGCACCGGCCCGCCCGGCCGCACCACCATGCCGAAGGACGCCCCCGGGGCGGGCCCGGCCGGCACGGCCTCGAACGCCGGCAGCAGCAGCTCCAGCAGCGCGACCGTCTCCCGCAGAGCGAACTGCAGACCGAGGCAGGCCCGTGCGCCGATGCCGAACGGCAGGTAGGCACCCGGATCGGCCGGCCGACGCCCGGGCACGGTGAACCGCCGCGGATCGAACACCTCCGGCTCCGGCCACAGTTCCGGGTCGCGGTGCACCAGGTACGGGCAGACCAGCACCTCGCTGCCGGCCTCGATCCGGAAGCCCGTCAGCAGGTCCTCCGCCGCGGCGTGCCGGGGCAGCAGCCAGGCCGACGGGTAGAGCCGCAGCGTCTCGCTGACCAGCGCCCGGATCGCCGCGCGGCGCTCCTCGGAGCCGGCCGGCCCGGCCGCCAGCGCCCGGACGCGGGCCGAGGGGTCCTCGGCGAGGAACAGGTACAGCCAGGTCAGCGTGGTCGCGGTGGTCTCGTGCCCGGCCACCATCAGGGTCACGAACTCGTCCCGGATCAACCGGTCGGTGTACTCCGGGCGGTCCTGCGCCGCCGACAGCAGCACGTGCAGCAGGCCCGGCCCGTGCGGACCGGGCGGCGCCGACCGGGCCGCCTCGATCGCGACGTGCACCACCGCGTCGATCCGCGCCAGCTCCCCGGCCACCGCCGACCGGGCGTCCTCCGCGTTCGACGGCAGCACCGGCAGGACGGCCACCACGGCCTCCAGCGCGGTGAGTTCGGTGACCGTCCGGTCCTCCAGCGGATGGCCGGTCAGCGAACGCCAGATGGTGTCCAGCGCGAACCGGTGCATCTCCTCGCGCAGGTCCACCGTGCGGCCCGCGTCGGCGTGTTCGGCCCACCGGGCGGCGGTGTGCCGTGCGGCGGCGGCGATCCGCTGCTCCCAGCGGCGCATCCCGGCGCCGGTGAACTGGCTCTGCAACAGCCGCCGTTGCGCCCGCCAGGCCTCGCCGGAGGCGGAGAGCACGCCGTCGCCGAGCAGGATCCGGCCGCGGTGCGAGCGCTTCACGTAGCGGTCCGGATTGCGGCCCAGCACGTGCTGGACGGCCTCCGGGCCGGTGACCAGCACGGTCGGCCGCCCGTCCAACCGGACACCCGCCACCGGGCCCAACCGGCCCACCCGGCGGAGCAGTTCGGGCATTCCCCGACCCGCCGCGCGCCACCGCTCCACCTCGGCGGACGGCAGCTCGGGCACGGCGACCCCCGTGACGGGAGGGGTCTGGGGGATCTGCGTGGCCACGGGCTTCTCCTGCTCGGATCGCCGCCCCCGGGGCAGCTCGGACCTGCCGACGCTGCGTATGCTACCGAACGCGAAACGTCGCCGAGCTGCCTTCGGGAAGTACGTCCCCGCGCGGCCCGGTGCGTCGGTCAGGCCACGGTGTCCACGCTCGCCGCGGTCACCGCGGCACTTGCGCCGGCGCCGACCGGACGTCCCGACGCACCGTCAGGACCGGTTGCCGAGCCCGACCCCGAGCCCGCCTCCAGGCCGGCTTCCAGCTCGGCGAGGGCGAGCCGGACGGCGGCGATCCGCTCGCGCAGCTCCTCGGCCCCGGCCGGGCCGCCGTGCTGTCCGGCACGCGGTGCGTCCCGCCGGCCGGCCTCCCGCCCGGCGGCCTCCTCGGCCTCCAGGACGCGGGCCTCGTCCAGGGAGTTGAGCACCACGCCGATCAGCACGTTCACCAGCACGAACGAGGCCAGCAGCACGTAGGAGGCGTAGAAGAGGATGCTCAGGCGGGAGATCTCCAGCCCCGCGTGCACCGCCTCGCCGAGCCCGTCGAGGGTCATCAGCAGGAAGAGCGTGAGCAGCGCCCGGCCGATCGAGCCGTAGTGCCCGGGGTCGCTGTCCGCGAAGCAGACCCAGCCGACCATCGCGTAGACGTAGAGCACCAGGGCGCCGACGAACAGGAAGCTCACGGTGCCCGGCAGGCTGCGGCCGACCGCGACCAGCAGGACCCGCAGCTGCGGCAGGAACCGGGCCGTCCGCAGCACCCGGGCGAGCCGCAGCAGCCGCAGCACGGTGGTGTTCTCGCGGACCAGCGGCAGGAAGGCCGAGGCGAGGACGGCCAGGTCGAAGAGGTTCCACGGGTCGCGCAGGAACTGCCCCGGCCGGTCCGCGTGCGCGCCCAGCCGCAGCAGCATCTCCACCGTGAACACCCCGAGGCAGGCCCGCTCGGCCAGTTGAAGGCCCTGCTGGTACTCGGCGGTGAGCCCGCTGTACGTCTCCATCCCGAGCAGTGCCGCGTTGACCAGGATCGCGGCGAACACCACGAGCGAGAATGCGGGCGCCTCCGTCACCGTGCGGCAGCGTGCCGCCAGCCGGGCCCGTCCCGCCCGTGCACTCCCACCGCTCTGCATGGACAACCCCACGGACAACCCCTCCACGGCCGGTCGGCGGCGCGCGCGGCCGCCGTGCCCCGACGGCCCGGCGGCGCCTGGTCGAGCCGCGCGCCATGCCCCTCAACGACCACCGGCCCCACCGGTCACTCCCGGCGCACCCGTCCCGGTGCCGCCGCGCCCGGGCGCCGCTCAGTCCCCGGAAGGTCGGGCCCGGACGTGCATCCGCTCGCCCTGTGCGCCGAACAGCGACAGGAACTCCACCGGCCGGTCGCCCGCGTTGGCGAAGCCGTGCGGGGTGCGGGTGTCGAACTCGGCGGCCTCGCCGGCGGTCAGGACGAGGTCGGTGTCGCCGAGGGCCAGCCAGAGCCGGCCGGACAGCACGTACAGCCACTCGTGGCCCTCGTGCGTGCCCAGGGCGGGCCGGGTGCCCTCGGGCAGCGGTCGGACGGGCAGGATCTGCTTGTAGGCGTGCAGCCCGCCGAGGTGCTTGGTGAGCGGCACGAAGGTCTGGCCGTGCCGGGTGAACGGGCGCGGGTGGATCCGCGGGTCGCCGGTCGGCGGCGCGCCCACCAGCTCGTCCAACTGCACCCCGTACGCCTTGGCGAGCGGCAGCAGCAGCTCCAGCGTCGGGCGGCGCTGCCCGGACTCCAGCCGGGAGAGCGTGCTCAGCGAGATGCCCGTCTCCTCGGCCACCTCGGCGAGGGTGGTGCCCCGCTTCTGCCGCAGCGCCCGCAGCCGGGGCCCCACACCTGCCAGTACACCGCTGATGTCGTCGTCCGCCATGCCTCCATTTGCCGGTTCGGCAAGAATGTTTGTCAAGCCGGGGCGGTCCGCCGACGATCGAGGAGAACGGAGGTCCACACCATGACGACAGAATCCCCGAAGCTCCCCGAACCGGCCGCGGACACCGCGCAGCCGTACGACACCGTGGTGGTCGGCGGCGGCGCCGCCGGACTCGCCGGTGCGATCACCCTCGCCCGTGCCCGGCGCTCGGTGCTGGTGGTCGACGACGGCAGGCCCCGCAACGCCCCCGCGGCCGGGGTGCACGGCTACCCGAGCCGGGACGGCGTCCCGCCGCAGGAACTGCTGGCCGCGAGCCGCGCCGAGGCGGAGGGCTACGGGGCACGGTTCCTGGCGGGCACCGTCGTCGGCGCCGAACGCCTCGACGGCGGCGGCTTCCGGCTCGCCCTCGCCGACGGGACGGCGGTGACGGCGGCACGGCTGCTGGTCGCCACCGGCCTGGTCGACGAGCTGCCGCAGGTGCCCGGGCTCGCCGGGCGGTGGGGCCGCGACGTGCTGCACTGCCCCTACTGCCACGGCTGGGAGGCCCGCGGGCTGCCGGTCGCCGTGCTGGCCACCGGTCCGCTCGCCGTCCACCAGGCGCAGCTGTGGCGGCAGTGGACGGACGACCTGACGCTGCTGCTGCACACCGCCGCGGCGCCGACCGGCGAGGAGGCCGAAGGGCTCGCCGCCCGCGGCATCGCCGTGGTGCCCGGCGAGGTGGCCGCGGTGGAGACCGCCGACGGCGCACTGACCGGCGTCCGGCTGGCCGACGGCCGGACGGTCGCCTGCCGCGCCCTGGTGGTGGCGCCGCGCTTCACCGCCCGCGGCGGCGTGCCGGCAGCCCTCGGCCTGGAGCCCGTCGACGTGGTCAACGGCGAGCAGGTGATCGGCAGCCGCATCGCCGCGGACCCGACCGGTGCCACGGCCGTTCCCGGCCTCTGGGTGGCGGGCAACGCGGCCGATCCCTTCGACCAGGTGGTCGGGGCCGCGGCCGCCGGAGTCAGGGCGGCCGCGGCGATCAACGCCGATCTGGTCGCCGAGGAGGTCCGCCGGGCCGTTGCCGCCCGCCGCGACCCGTTCGGGGCGGCCGGGGAGCAGGAGGTGTGCGAACGCGTCCTCGGCGAGCGCCGGCACGGGCTGGCGGAGCCGGCGGACCAGGCAGGTCCGGCGGACGCGGCAGATCCCGCAGGTCCCGCAGGTCCGGCCGACGCGGCCGGACCGCCGGAGGGCGGGGACGTCGCCGCCTTCTGGGACACCCGCTACGGGGAGCGCGAGCGGATCTGGAGCGGCAGGCCGAACGGCGCGCTCGTCCGCGAGGTCTCCGGGGAGCGGCCGGGCCGTGCCCTCGACCTGGGCTGCGGCGAGGGCGCCGACGCCGTCTGGCTGGCCGCGCAGGGCTGGCGGGTCACCGCCGTCGACATCTCCGAGGTCGCCCTCGGCCGGGCCGCCGAGCACGCCCGGGAGGCCGGACTCGCCGACCTGATCGAGTTCCGCCGCGCCGACCTGGCCGCAGCCTTCCCGGAGGGCAGCTGGGACCTGGTGTGCGCCCAGTACCTGCACTCCGACGTGGAGCTGCCGCGGGACGCGATCCTGCGCCGGGCCGCCGAGGCGGTCGCGCCCGGCGGGACGCTGCTGGTGGTCGGCCACGCCGGCGCACCGTCCTGGCAGCAGGAGCCGGGCGCCGACGGTCACCCCGGGAACGGCCACCGGCACGACCACCCGCAGCACGACCACGCCCAGCACGGCGACGCGCAGCACGGCGACGCGCAGCACGGCGACGCCCAGCACCGCCACGCCCAGCACGGCGACGCGCAGCACGGCCATGCCGACGGGGAGCACCGCCCCGGGCACGGTGGGCCCGAGTGCAGGAACCACGCCGGGCTGCCCACGCCCGCCGAGGTCCACGCGGCCCTGGGTCTGCCCGAGCGGGAGTGGGAACTGCTGACCAGCGAGGAGTTCCTGCAGCCGATGACCGGCCCCGACGGCCGGCCGGCCACCCGGCCCGACAACACCCTCAAGCTGCGCAGGCTGCCCGTCTGACGGAGCGTCCGCCGCGGCCCGCCGCGCCGCGGCGGCCCTCAGGCGGGCCCGGCCTGGAGCAGCAGGGTGGCGATGTCGTCCCACCGGCGGCCCGCCCGCCGGGCCCGGGCGACCAGTTCACGGACGGTCACCTCCAGGTCGCCGGAGAGCGAGTGGTCCAGCTGCCCGGCGAGCGCGGCGATCGCCCGGCCCAGGTCGGTGCCGGGCGCCTCCACCAGGCCGTCGGTGTAGAGCAGCAGCAGTGCGCCCGGCTCGAACGCCGTCTCGGTGATCGGGTAGATCGCGTCCGGGTCGATGCCCATCGGCGGGCCCGGCGGGATGTCCAGCACCCGGGCCGGACCGCCGGGCGGCCGCAGCACCGGCGGCGGATGGCCGGCGCTCACCAGGTACGCCCGGCCCGCGGCGAGGTCGAGGTGCGCGTAGAGGCAGGTGGTGAAGAGGCCCGGGTCGAGGTCGCAGAGCAGCCGGTTGGTGCGCACCAGCACCTCCTCCGGCGAGGCGCCCGCGGCGGCGTGCACGGCCGTGCGGACCTGGCCCATCAGCGCCGCCGCCGGGAAGCTGTGCCCCTGGACGTCGCCGATCACCGCGGCGGCGGCCTTCGGGCCCAGCCGGATCAGGTCGTAGAAGTCCCCGCCGACGTCCATGCCGCGGGTGGTCGGCAGGTAGTGCGCCGCGACCTGCAGACCGTGCACGGCGGGCAGGGTGTGGGGGAGCAGCGCCTGCTGCAGGTCGTGCGCCAGCTGGTTCTTGGTGTCGTACAGGTGGGCCCGGTCCAGCGCCTGGGCGATCAGGCCGGCCAGCGAGGTCAGCACCGTCCGCTCGTCCGCGGCGAAGGGGTGCGGCCGGTCGTAGGCCAGCAGCAGGCAGCCGACCGGACGGCCGGAGGTGATCAGCGGCAGCACCGCCCAGGCCTGCTTCCCGGTCACCTGCGGGACGTCCGGGTAGGCCTCCGCCAGCTCCGCCGAGCTGCCGTAGAAGCCGGGGATCCCGGTGGTGAGCGCCCGCAGCGTCGGGGTGTCCCGGACCTTCAGCGGAATGTCCTCGAAGCGGGCCATCGCGTCCGCGCTGTAGCCCCGGTAGCCGGTCACCAGCAGCCGGCCGTGCTCGGCGGTGAGCAGCGCCAGCCCGTCCGCGCCGAAGGCGGGCAGCACCTGCTCGGCGACCAGCGCCACCACGTCGTCCACCGAGACCGCCTCGGTGAGGGCCGCGGCCAGGTGCATGATCTGGTAGATCTGCCCGGCCCGGGAGACCGGCACCGGACGGGGCGGCGGCACCGGCTCCGGCCCGTCGGCGGCCGGGGTGATCCTTACGCTGATGCCGTCGCCGGACGGGTACAGCCGGAAGGCCAGCCAGCGGTCCGGCGGGCGCATCGCGGTGAACGCGGCCGGCTCCCGGCTGATGATGGCCGCCCGGTAGCGGTCCTCGTACGCCGGGTCGTCGAGCCACGGCAGCGCCTGCCAGGGCAGCGCGCCGAGCAGCTTCTCCGGGCCGGCGCCGAGCAGCGCGCAGGCCGTGTCGGTGAGGAAGACGATCCGGCCGTTCAGGTCCATCGCGCAGCTGCCGCCCGGGAGGCGCTCGGCGAAGGCCCGTGCGGCGGTCTCCGGCAGCTTCGCCGCGGCCAGCCGCAGCGGAAGCACCCGCGGCCGGGACGGCACCGCGGGGGCGGCCTCCGCCAGCAGTTCGCCGAGCCGCGCGCAGCCCGCGGTGACCACCGCCCGCTCCGCCTCGCGCAGGTACTGGGGGTGGGCGCTCGGCCACAGCAGCAGCAGCGCGCCCACGCAGACGCCGTCCGCCTCGACCGGCGCCGCGGCCAGCGCGAAGTGGTACGGCATGGTCACCGCGGACCGCGGGTACTCCCGGGCGAAGTCCTGCTGGCTGCCCGACCACACCAGCGACCGGCGCCGCACCGCGTCGGCGACCGGCACGGGCGCCGTCACCGCGACCCGGGTCCACGGTGCGACGAACTCGGCCGGCAGGCCCCGCACCACCGTGAGGTGCAGCACCTCCTCGCCCTCCGGCAGCAGGTACAGGCACCCGGACGAGGCTCCGCACAGCTCCACGACACCGGTCAGCGCGCCGTCGATCCGCCTGTCCCAGCCCGCCGGACCCGGGTCAGCGGCGGCCGGCACGGGGGGCTCCCCGCAGGCCCGGTACGCCCGGTGGCCGGGAGGACCGCGCAGGCCACAGCATCAACCGGACAACGCCCATACCAGCGACGCTACGCCCGCCGCCCCGGGCGGGCACCCCGGCGGGGCCCCGCCCGGGGCGGCGGACCCGGGCCCGACCTGCGGACGTGTTCGGCTCATTGGCATGTTCCAGGCGCACCAGGACGGGCACATATCGTCCGACAGGACGTCAGGCACGCCCGCGGAGGCCCACCGCCCGCGCGAGGACACCGGCGTCGAGCACGACCCCTGCCGAACGACGACCGGGCGCCGCGCCCCCACGGCCCGTCCGACGGGCCCCCGCGCCCCGATCCCACGCCACCCCCAGGCCCCCGGGCCGTCGCGGCCGCCGCCGGGCGGTGCCCTGCCATGCCGCGACGGCCGCCGCACCACGAAAGGGGTACCCGATGGCCGACCTCTACCTCCCCGGCGCCGAACGGCGCCAACTCGACGACGCCCCGATGGCCGGGGACGGCGGGTCCCGCACCATCTGGCACATCACCTGGGACCGCAACGCCACCGCCGACGCCCCCGCCGACCTGGTGCCCTTCGACACCCTCGCCGGCTACTTCGCGGGCTCCGGCTCCGGCGCCGCCCCCCACCTGCTCTGGGACCCGTTCACCGGCCGGTGCGCCCAGTTCTTCGCCGCCACCTCCCGCAGCAAGTCCGTCGTCAACGCCGCCGGCGGAGTCGAGACCAACCGCAAGGGCGACGTCTGCCTCCAGATCGAGAGCCTGTTCTTCCCGTACTGCCGGGTCGGCGGCAAGGTCTACCCGACCCTCGCCGACGCGCCCTGCACCGGCCTCGACCGGATCGTCCCCTGGCTGCGCTCCTGGGGCGTCCCCGACGTCTGGCCGATGGGCCCGCCCACCTGGTCCGCCAACCGGTCCGCCACGGTCTGGGACACCCGCAGCGGCCACTACGGGCACTCCCAGGTGCCGGAGAACGACCACACCGACCCCGGACCGATGCCCGACCTGTTCGGCAGCGTCCCGAACACCACCCCCGCCGACCGGCGCCGACTCGACGAAGAAGTGAGGTGACACCGTGGCACTCGTGATCGGCCGGATCGAGCCCGGCTTCCTGGACGGCCACCCCGACAACGCCACCCTGATCCCGCTGCCGCCGCAGAACGGCGGCGCGGTCGGCTGGGGCCAGGTCTACCTGTCCTTCGGCTGCGACTTCGGCGACGCCCAGCTGCGCATCGCCGTCTGGAACGACACCTCCCGCTCCTGGCGGGTCTCCACCCTGACGGTCACCGCCGCGGCCGGCCGGGTCGGCGTGCCCGTCCAGGACGGCGACTCCAAGGTCTCCGTCGGCCGGGTCAAGACCTCCGCCACCGACACCGGCCTCTGCCCGGTCGGCTACCTGATCGAGGTGATCCTCCGCGCCTGACCGGGCCCGTTCCGCCCGATCCGGCCCCTCCTCCGGGCCCGCCGGGCGGACGGTCAGCCGCGGGGCCGGAGCTGGTGCAGCGTGTAGCCGCGGCCCGCCGGGTCCAGCCGGCGGGTCGCCGTGGTGAACAGCTCGGCGGCCCGCCGGTAGGACAGCCGGCTGCGCCCGGTGTACGGGCAGCGGTCGCCCGCGGGGGTGCCGGCCGGCGCCCGGCGCTCGGTCAGCAGCAGCGGCCCGTCCGAGCGGCCCGCGATCAGCAGCGGCAGCAGCCGTGCGCTGGACGCCCGCCAGTGCACGGCCGGCCGGTCCGGGCGCGGGCGGCTGCAGCGGTGCAGCAGGTCGAGGTCGTCCACGTTCAGCGCCAGCACCGTCTCCACACCGGCGCCGCTCTCGTGCAGCAGCCGCCAGGTCAGCTTCTCGCGCAGCGGCACCCGCAGCGCCAGCACCGCGCGCAGCTCGTCCGGGCCCAGCGCCGCCCCGGACGGGTCCGGCAGCGGCGGTGGGCGCAGACCGGCCGCGGGATCGGCGGAGAGCCAGCCCTGCCCCCGCCACCAGCCGAGCGCACCGCGCAGGATCGACAGCTCACGGTTGAGGGTCCGCGGATCGGCCTCCGCGGCGCGCCGGGCCAGCGCCGCCCGCAGCAGCCCCGCGGCGTCCGCGCCGTCCAGCACCGAGAGCGGCAGCACCGGCGGCACGGCACCCCGCCGCGCCGAACCCGCCGGCACCGGCCGACCGGCCAGCAGCCAGGACCAGTTCGCCAGCGCGATCCGGTACACCCGCCGCGAGCCGTCGCCGAGCGGCGCCGCGGCGAGGTAGCCCTCCACGGCGACGGCGTACTCCACCGGTGCGGGACTGTCGCAGTAAATCACCCCGTCATTAGAACACTGCAATCGCTCTCACCCTCCGCGGGGGTCGTTTACTGCGGCACCCGATCGTTGCGCCGCAAAGGCTCAAGAATGCTTGTGCGGCGGAGCTCAACACCGCGAGACTCCTCGCATGATCCCCACCACCCCGGGCCGCTGGGCCCTGCTGCGCGAGCGCGCCTTCCGCCGCTACTGGCTCGGTCACACCACCTCGCTGCTGGGCTCGGCGATGGCCTCGGTCGCTGTCGCCTTCGCCGTCCTCGGCAGCGGCGGAGACGGCACCGCCCTCGGCGCCGTGATGGCCGCGCGGATCCTTCCCGTCGTCCTCGTCCTGCCGGTCGCCGGCATCGTCGCCGACCGGCTCGGCCCCCGCCGGGTGGCGCTCGCCGCCGACGTGCTGCGCTGCGCCGTGCAGACCGCCCTCGCCGCCCTGCTGCTGACCGACCGTCCGCCGCTGTGGGGCACGGCCGCGCTGGTCGCCCTCTGGGGCCTCGGTGAGGGCCTCGGCCTGCCGGCGCTCGGCGCCCTCGTCCCCGGCCTGGTCCGTGACCCGGCCCGCCTCGCCGACGCCAACAGCCTGCTCGGACTGGCCCGTTCGACCAGCACCGTGGCCGGTCCGGCACTCGCCGGCCTGCTGGTGGCGGCCGCCGGCCCCGCCGCCGTGCTCGCCCTCGACGCCGCCTCCTACGCGATCGGTGCGCTCGCCCTCGCCGCGGTCGCCGTGCCGGCCGTGCCGCGCGGTCCCGCCGACACGGTCCTCGACGACCTGCGGCACGGCTGGACGGAATTCCGCTCCCGCACCTGGCTCTGGCTGACGACCGCCCAGATGGGCCTGTTCAACCTGCTGGTGTGGGCGCCGTTCCTGGTCCTCGGCCCGCTGCTCGCCCAGCAGCGGCTCGGCGGCGCCGCCGCCTGGGGCACCGTGATGGCCGCCTACGGCGCCGGCGCCGTAGGCGGCGGGCTGCTGATGCTCGGACGCCGCCCCCGCCGGCCGCTGGCCGTCGCCACCGCGGCCGCCGTCGGCTGGGCACTGCCCTCCGCCGCGCTCGCCGCCGGCGCCGGCACCGGGTGGACCGCCTTCGCCGCGCTGGGCGCCGGGATCAGCACCGCCGTCTGCGACACGCTGTTCACCACCGCCACCCAGCAGCACGTGCCCGCCGAGGCGCTCGGCCGCGTCCACTCCTTCGAAGCGCTCGGCGCCTTCGTCCTCGGCCCGATCGGCCTCGCCGCCGCCGGCCCGCTCGCCGCCCGGCTCGGCGCCGCGCCCGTCCTCGGCCTCGGCGCCCTCTGGCAGGTGGCCGCCTGCGCGACCGTCCTCGCCGTCCCCGCCGTCCGCACCCTGCGCGCACCGACCGCCGCCGAACCCCGACCGGTCGTCAGCCGGACCGTCCTGCCGACCGACTGACCGCACGTCGAGGCCCGGATGGCGGGGAGCGGTGGTGCGCGGTGGTGTGCGGTGGTGCGCGGAAAATCGCGTGCCCTCCGGCCGCCACCGTCCCTAGACTCGCCGCGAGCCGCGCGCCACAGGTCAGGTGCGCGCCACGACGAGTCGAGGGGAGCAGAGCCGTGCGCAACCGCACCGCCGCCGTCGTCCCCTCCTCGCGCTACGAGGTGATCCTGGTGTCTTCGTCGACCCGGTGCAGGCTGCGCGGCCCGCACCGGAGGTCCGTGACGAACACCTGAGCCCAGCCTGCCTGCACCGACACCTCCGCCGGAGTCCCCGGCGAGGGCCGGCAGCACCGCGGCCGCACGCCGCGCCGACGGGCACCCGCCCGCCCGCCCGACCAGGGCCCGGGGGACCGCTCCGTTCCGTCCGGAAATCGCGCCGCCCCACTTCCCGAACCACCGAAAGGCACCGGGCCGTGCGCACCGACCTGAACCGACCCATCGTCACCACCACTGCCACCGCCGCCGCCCGCCCCGCCGGGCCGCCGGCACGCGTCCGCAACCTGGGCATCCTCGCCCACGTCGACGCCGGCAAGACCACCGTCACCGAGCGGGTCCTCTACCTCACCGGCGCCGTCCACCGGCGCGGCGAGGTCCACGAGGGCACCACCGTCACCGACTTCGACCCGCAGGAACGCGACCGCGGCATCACCATCTTCGCCGCCGCCGTCAGCTGCTCCTGGGACGGCCACCGGATCAACCTGATCGACACCCCCGGCCACGTCGACTTCTTCGACGAGGTCGAACGCTCGCTGCGCGTCCTGGACGGCGCCGTCGCCGTCTTCGACGCCGTCGCCGGCGTCGAACCGCAGAGCGAGGCCGTGTGGCGGCAGGCCGACCGGCACGGCGTGCCCCGGATCGCCTTCGTCAACAAGCTGGACCGCGCCGGCGCCGACCTCGACACCGCGGTCGCCTCCGTCCGGGACCGGCTCCACCCGGCCCCGCTGGCGGTGCAGCTGCCGATCGGCCGCGAGGACGGCTTCACCGGCGTCGTCGACCTGCTCCGGATGCGTGCCCAGGTGTGGACCGACGGCCTCGACGGCTGCGAGGAGGGTCCCGTGCCCGAGACGCTCCGCGGCGAGGCCGAACGGAGGCGGCGCGCCCTGGAGGAGGCCGTCGCCGAACTCCACCCGGCCGCCCTGGAGGAGTTCTGCACCCGTGGCACGCTCTCCGCCGAGAGCCTCGCCGCGGCCCTGCGCGACCTCACCCGCACCGGCGAGGCCGTCGTGGTGCTGTGCGGCTCCGCCTACCGCAACCGCGGCATCGAACCGCTGCTCCAGGCCGTCGTCGACTACCTGCCGTCCCCGCTGGACGTGCCGGCCGTCCGAGGCACCCTGGACGGCACCGAACAGCACCGGCCCGCCGACCCGGCGGCGCCGTTCGCCGCCCTCGCCTTCAAGGTCAACGCCACGGCCACCGGCCGCCTCACCTACCTCCGCGTCTACTCCGGAACCGTCACGAAGGGGGACACCGTGCTCGACACCGCCACCGGCCGCACCGAGCGGATCGCCCGCATCGTGCGGGTCCAGGCCGACCGGCACGCCGGGACCGACCGCGCCACGGCCGGCGACATCGTCGCCGTCGTCGGCCCGAAGACGACCCGGGCGGGCGCCACCCTCTGCGCCCCCGCGGCACCGCTCGTCCTCGAACCCCCGACCACCGCCGACCCGGTCGTCTCGGTGGCCGTCGAGGCCCGCCGCACCGCCGACACCGAACGGCTGGCGACGGCCCTCGCCCGGCTCGTCGAGGAGGACCCGTCCCTCACCGTCCGCACCGACCCCGAGACCGGACAGGTCCTGCTGTCCGGTATGGGGGAACTCCACCTGGAGGTCGCCGTGGAGAAGATCCGCCGCGCCAACGGCCCGGAGGTCGCCGTCGGCCGCCCCCAGGTCTCCTACCGGGAGACCGTCACCGAGGGCGTCACCGGGCTGGTCTACCGGCACGTCAAGCAGGACGGCGGCGCCGGCCAGTTCGCCCACCTCGTCCTCGACCTGGAACCGCTGGAGCCGGACCCGCGCTCCGGCCCGGACGGCGACACCGGGGCCGTCCGCTTCGAGTTCCGGTCCACCGTCACCGGCGGACGCGTCCCGCGCGAGTACGTCCAGGCGGTCGAGGCCGGCTGCCGCGACGCCCTCGCCGAGGGCCCGCTCGGCGGCCACCAGGTCACCGGCGTACGGGTCACGCTCACCGACGGCGCCACGCACGTCAAGGACTCCTCCGAGACGGCGTTCCGCACCGCCGGGCGGCTCGGCCTGCGGGAGGCGCTGCGCGCCGCCCGGACGATCCTGCTCGAACCGGTGGTCGAAGTCACCGCCACCGCACCCGACGACGCCGTCGGCGCGGTGATCGGCGACCTCGCGGCCCGCCGCGGACGGGTCACCGGACAGACCACCCGGGCCGGCACGGCCCAGGTCACCGCCACCGTCCCGCTGGCCGAACTCTTCGGCTACGCGACCCGCCTGCGCAGCCGCACCCAGGGCCGCGGCACCTTCACCACCCGCCCCGCCGGCTACGCCCCCGCCCCCTGAGGCCGGGGCAGGGCCGGGCCAGGGGGCGCGGGGGACTGCGCAATCGGGATGCGGGTGCCGTACGGACCAGGGCTCGGCCCTGATGCGCAGCGACACCCACCCCCGGACCGTGCAGTTCTCCCGCGCCCCCGGGGTGACCTCCTGGGCCCGTCATGATGGACACCGGCCGATCGCGATCACGCGCGGTCGGCCGGTGTCCCACGAGGAGAAGCCCATGCCCGAGACCCCCGCCCCGCTCCGCCTGGAGGCGACTTCCGTCGGCCGGCCGGCCGGCATCCCGGCCGCGGCCGCCGAGGCCGAGCGCCGCGGCATCGACCGCTTCACCCTCTCCGAGACCTCCTACGACCCCTTCCTCCAACTGGCCCGCGCAGCCGACCGCACGGAGGAGATCGAACTCGCCACCGGCGTGGCCATCGCCTTCGCCCGCACCCCGATGACCCTCGCCTACGAGGCCTGGGGCGTGCACGAGGCGTCCGGCGGTCGGGCCGTGGTGGGCCTCGGCTCCCAGGTGAAGCCGCACGTGGTGCGCCGCTTCGGCATGCCCTGGGACAGCCCGGCCGCCCGGATGACCGAGTACGTGGCCGCCGTCCGGGCGATCTGGCACAGCTGGCAGACCGGCGAACGCCTCGCCTTCCGCGGCGACTTCTACAGCCACACCCTGATGACTCCGGTGTTCGCCCCGGAGCCGGTGGCGGCCGGCACCCCGCCGATCCTGCTGGCCGGTGTCGGCCCGCTGATGACGAGGGCGGCGGGCGCCGTCGCGGACGGCCTGATCTGTCACCCCTTCAGCTCGGTGCAGCACCTCGCCGGGACGGTGCTGCCCGCCGTGCGCGACGCCCGCGCCGCGGCGGAGGCCGCCGCCGAGCCGTGGACGTCCCGCCCGTTCGAGGTGGTCGGCTCGGTGCTCACCGCCACCGGCCGCACCGAGGAGGAGCTGGCCGCCAACGTCCGCGGGGTGCGCGAGCGGATCGCCTTCTACGCCTCCACCCCGGCCTACCGTCCCGTGCTGGAGGCACACGGCTGGGGCGGCCTGCACGACGAGCTGCACCCGCTCTCCGTCCGCGGCCGCTGGAAGGAGATGGGCGAACTGATCGACGACCAGGTGTTCGACGCCTTCGCCGTGGCGGGGGAGCCGGCCGAGGCTGCCCGGGAGATCCACCGCCGGTACACGGGCCTGGTCACCCGGCTCTCCGTGCACGCCCCGGACGGCGCCGACCCGGAGCTGATGCTGGACGTCCTCGGCGCCGTCCGGCGGATCGACACCACCTCGGGGTGATATGCAACACCGAGTACCTTCGCAGCAGTGCACTGAGTGCCCTGTCGCGTGATTGATGCTAGGTTCACGGCATGAGCAACCCGCAGAAGACCGAGGGGGAGGCCGCGGCCGCCACCGGGAAGCCCGCGATGCGCGACTCCCTGATCGCGGCCGCCTTCCAGCTCTTCCTCGACCGGGGCTACGAGCAGACCACCATCGACGACATCGTCGGCCTGGCCGGCGTCGGCCGCCGCTCGTTCTTCCGCTACTTCCCCTCCAAGGAGGACGTGGTCTTCCCCGACCACGAGCAGTGCCTGGCCGACATGACGGCCTTCCTGCAGGACAGTGCGGACACCGACGACCCCGTCCTCAAGGTCTGCGACGCCGCCCGGCTCGTCCTGCGGATGTACGCCGAGAACCCGACGTTCTCGGTGCAGCGCTACCGCCTCACCCGGAAGGTCCCGGGCCTGCGCGCCTACGAACTCTCCGTGGTCTGGCGCTACGAGCGCACCCTCGCCGACTACCTGCGCGGCCGGTTCGCCGCCCGCAAGGACGGCACCCTGCGCGCCGACGTGGTCGCCGCGGCCGTGGTCGCCGCGCACAACCACGGCCTGCGTTCCTGGCTGCGCGCCAACGGCCAGGGCGACGCCGAGGCCGAGGTGGACCACGCCCTCGAGTACGTCCGCAACGCCTGGCCCGCCAAGCCGCAGGCCCAGCCGGCCGTCGAAGAGGGAGAGGACGACGTGGTGGTCGTCATCGCCAAGCGCAGCACCCCGATGTGGCGCGTCGTCAGGGACGTCGAGGCGAGCCTGCGCCGCGACTGAGTCGTCCCGCCTCCTCGTCCCGGCGCGGTGCGCCGCCTCCTGTTCGGGGTTCCGGCATCATGGCGGCGTGCCCGCAGGCCGAAGGGCCCGTGCCGCGTGGGCGGCCCGGCGCGCTCCGCGCCGATCGACGACACGACCCGCGTGCCCGGGGCGATCCGCCGCCGGGCCGCATCCGTCGGCCCTCGGCCCGCACCGGCCCGGCGGTGCATCGTGTCGAGGCGCTCTCGACGGACTGCCGCGTGTTCCTTCGACGACGTGCGGCACGCGCGGCACGTCCTCGACGAGGTCGTGCGCGAGCTGCCCGGCGGTGCCCGCGAGGAGCCGGGGCGTCGGGTGGCCGTGCCGGACGCCGCCCACCTCCGGCGCACCCCGCCGGACCCCTCCGCCGACCGGGGCCCGGGTGAGGTCTCTTGCCCCAAATGGTTTGTGATGCAAAGATGACTGCATGACAGATGCCACAGTGCCGTCGTCGGGCACCCCTCGTGACGTCCTCGCCGGCCTCGACGCCCTGACCCGCAAGGTCCGTGCCGCGCAACGCGGCACCTGGTTCCCCCTGCTGCTGCTCGGCCTGCTCACGCTGGGCGGCGTCCTGGTCGGCCGCCTCACCTTCGAGGTCTCGACCGTGCCCTGTCCGGCGGCCGAGGCCGCGGCAGGCGCCGGCTGCACCCTGATCAAGCAGGGCTCGCCGGTCTACTGGCCCGTCGGACTCGCCCTCGCCTACGCCGCGACGGCGGTCTTCTACATCCGGCGCTCCCGCAACCGGGGCGTCGGCACCCCCGTCAGGCCGTACGTCCTGACCGGGATCGTCCTGGTCGGGGTCGTGAGCGCGACCGCGTACTGGAGCGTGCGCCAGGGTCTGCCGCAGCCCGGCGACCCGGTCGACCTCTGGGGTCTGCGCCTCGACCCCGACTCCGGGGTGACGAGGTTCGTCGAGCGCCTCAACGGGAACGCCGCAGCCGTCGGACTGCCGCTGCTCGTGCTCGCCCGGGTGGAACGCAGCCGCGCCCTGCTGCTGCTCGCCGCGGTGTACCTGGCGATCGAACTGGTCCCGCTCACCACCGGCTGGGCGGGGATCGACACCGCCTCGCCCTGGTCCGTGCTGCCCCGCTACGGCGTGCCCGGCGCGCTGCTCCTGCTCGGGGCCCTCGGGTTCGGCCTGGCCGAGCTGTCCGGCAGGCGCCGCGCGGCATGAGCGACGAGCCCGAGCAGCATCCCGTCAACGGCCTGGACGACGTGGTCCACCAACGCGTCCGGCTGGGCATCCTGACCGTCGCCCACCAGGCGCGCCGCGTCGAGTTCGGCTTCCTGCGCACGACCCTCGGCCTCACCGCCGGCAACCTCAGCCAGCACCTGGCCGTCCTGGAGAAGGCCGGCCTGGTCGAGATCGAGAAGGGCTACGAGGGCAGGCGCGCCCGCACCTGGCTCTCCCTCACCCCGGCCGGCGACCGCGCCCTCCGCGAGGAGGTCGCCCAGCTCAAGCGCCTCATCCAGCAGATCGAGCAGGCCGACCCGGCCGCGGAGTCCTGACCGCGGAGTCCTGACCGCGGCGAGGACGCAGGAACGCCCGACCGGGAAGCCCGGTCGGGCGTTCTGCGTGCGGTCCCGCGCGGCCGGGCCGCGGCCGGGTCAACGGCCCTTGGCCTCGGCGGTGAGCTGGGGCAGGACGGTGAACAGGTCGCCGACGACGCCGTAGTCGACGAGCTCGAAGATCGGGGCCTCGGGGTCCTTGTTGACC